>DUPA01000176.1 GCA_012838515.1 Natronincola sp.
GGGTTTTAACAGAGGCACTTGGTCAGAAAAAATAGATGTACGCGATTTTATCCAGAAAAACTATAACCCTTATTTTGGGGATGAACACTTTTTGGAGAAGCCCACTGAAGATACATCAGCTCTTTGGAATAAAGTCAATGATTTAATTCAAGAAGAAGTTAGAAATAAAACAATTAAAGTCGATCTTGAACGTTTTAGCGGAATTGATAATTTTGCCCCCGGCTACATCGACAAGGATAAAGAATTAATCGTGGGACTGCAAACCGATGAACCCATGAAGAGAATTATGAACCCATATGGCGGCTTTCGCATGGTGAAAAACGCTTTAAATGCCTATGGTCTCGAGATGAATCCAACACTTGAGAAGCAATTTACTGAATATAGAAAAACCCATAATGACGGCGTATTTGATGCCTATACAAAACAAATGCGTAAAGTTCGTTCCGTAGGATTACTCACCGGCTTACCCGATGCTTACGGTCGAGGCAGGATTATTGGTGATTATCGTCGCGTTGCCCTTTACGGCGTTGATTACCTAAAGAAAATGCGCATGAAAGATAAGGAAAATTACACAGGTCCTGTTAATGAAGAATCCATCCGTGCCCTAGAAGAGTTTTCAGAACAAATTAGAGCATTAGATGAAATGAAATCAATGGCCGCCAAATATGGCTATGATATTGGCAGACCTGCAAGTAACGCTCAAGAAGCCGTTCAATGGCTGTACTTTGCATATCTTGCCGCAGTTAAAGAAAATAACGGCGCAGCAATGAGTCTCGGTAGAAATACTGTTTTTCTCGATATATAAATCGAAAGGGATCTAAAGCTTGGATTGATTGACGAAAAAACAGCCCAAGCTCTGATTGACCAATTGGTTATTAAACTACGAATGGTAAGGCACCTAAGAACCCCGGAATATGATCAGCTATTTGCCGGAGATCCTACATGGGTAACAGAAGTCATCGGTGGCATGGGTGAAGATGACAGGCCATTAGTTACTAAGACATCGTATAGATTCTTGCACACCTTAATTAATCTTGGCACATCACCTGAACCAAATATCACAATTCTTTGGGCAAACGATTTACCAAGAGAATTCAAGGATTATTGCTCTTACATGAGCATTAAAACAGCATCTATTCAATATGAAAACGATGACCTAATGAAGCCCATTTACGGTGATGATTATGCAATTGCTTGCTGCGTGTCTGCCATGAGGGTTGGTAAGGATATGCAATATTTCGGAGCCCGCTCCAATCTTGCAAAGGCTCTACTTTACGCAATTAACGGCGGGGTAGATGAAGTAATGAAAGATAAAGTTACCGGTGCACCGGTTACTGTGCTTTCGGGTATTGAAAAAAATACCGAGGAAATCCTCTCCTATAATACTGTGATGGAAAACTTCAAAAAAGTAATGGATAAACTTGCGAAGATTTATGTGGAAACCATGAACACAATCCATTATATGCATGATAAATACGCCTACGAAGCAAGCCAAATGGCACTCCACGAGCCGGACGTTCATAGATATATCGCCTTTGGTATTGCAGGAATTTCAATTGTGGCAGACTCACTTTCTGCTATTAAATACGCAAAAGTAAAACCAATCCGAGATGAAAATGGAATAGCCATGGACTTTGAAATCGAAGGAGAATTCCCCAGATATGGCAACGACGATGACCGGGCAGATGATATTGCCATTGAAGTAAATAAATACTTTATGGAAGCACTTAGAAGAACACCTGCCATCAGAAATGCCGAACACACCCTTTCCTTGCTTACCATTACATCTAACGTAACTTATGGAAAAGCAACGGGAACTACACCGGATGGTCGTAAAAAAGGTGAGCCTTTTGCCCCCGGTGCAAACCCAATGAACGGTGCAGATCAATTAGGTGCCCTAGCGTCATTAAACTCTGTTGCAAAGTTACCATTTGAAGGAGTTAACCAAGACGGTATCTCAAATACATTCTCAATCGTTCCTTCTGCCCTAGGTAAAAATCTACCTGAAAGGCAAACTAATTTAACTAACATTATGGACGGATATTTCGGCCAAAATGCGTTTCACTTAAATGTAAACGTAATGGAAAAAGAACTACTTTTGGACGCCATGGAAAACCCGGAAAAGTATCCGAATTTGACGATAAGAGTTTCCGGATATGCCGTAAGATTTAATCAATTAGATAGAGAACATCAGCTAGATGTAATCAACAGAACTTTCCATGAATTTGTCTAGAATTTCTAATTAGAAAAGAGGGATGTTATGAATGGCTTCTTACACTCACTTGAAACAATGGGATTAGTGGATGGACCCGGAACGCGAACAATATTTTTCTTGCAAGGCTGCAGCCTTGCCTGCGCCTACTGTCATAATCCGGACACAATCAAGAGGGTGGGAGGCCAGGAAATAACCCCTGAAAGGGTACTTGAAATCGCCGGTCGGTATCGACCGTATTACGGAGAAGAAGGCGGAGTGACCTTTTCAGGGGGAGAACCCCTCCTACAAGGTAAGTTTTTGGCCAAATCTTTGGAACTTTTGAAGCAACAAGGTTATAATACATGTATAGACACATCCGGTCTCGGCAGTCCAAGGTATTACTCGAGAATATTTCCTTTAGTGGATACCCTTCTTTTAGATGTGAAAGCCTTTGATCGCGAGTCGTTCGAAAAATTAACTACGATCGATGGTTTTGAGACGTATCTTAAATTCATTGATCGCTTGGATTACCACGGATTTAGGGGTCAGATCTGGGTGCGCCTTGTTATGGTTCCCGGTTTCACCGATAACGAACAGTCTATGAAGCACCTTATTAATATTATCAAACCCATAAGTCATAGGGTGGATCGAATCGAGATATTGCCTTACC
>DUPA01000177.1 GCA_012838515.1 Natronincola sp.
CAAATCTATTTCCTCCTCCAGCACTGCCTTGGTCATAATGTTTCTTCCGCTGAGGGCTGTAATGGTATGAATGTTAGTACCCTTTCTTATGGCATAGCCACCCCACCCATATTTCTCATAAACAACATCCGGATTATTACGTCCATCTAAGTCTTGGGTTAAAGGAGTAAATTCAAGCCAGAAGGTAACTGGCCCTTCCCTTGCATTTTCCCTTCTTTCTTCAATCTGCCAACTTCCCTTTACCACAGTTGTATTATTTATAAATTCGGAAGGTAAGAAGCCGTAGTCAAGCCAAGCACCGTCAGGTAGATTAGTTTTGCCTTTAATTATTAGTTTTTCATCTTATACCGTTATTTCCCCAAATTTTAAGCGAACGGGAACGGATCCGCTTTTTACTACGGTAAAGTAAAGAGGGGTTAATAAGAGTAAGACGCAGAGAAGGCTGGGTAAGGTTTTAATAATATTTCTTTTCTTGCTTATGCCTAATATAAACTCTGTTAGAAACAATACTAAGAAGGCCCTGTAAGAGTAAGGAGATGTTGATTTGAGATAGGTTAAGTTTACTTTTGGTTGTTTAGCTTAAGTGGCTTGTTTTAAGGTTTTTGAGTTAAGGTTCGCTTTAAAGCCGGTGTTTTATGTTTTGCTGCTTTTTAGTAGCTTAGCCTTAAAGCAGTACTTAAGATTAAGTAAATTAAGCTGATAGAGTTTGCTAAAGTAAGGTTTTGTGTTTTTGAGTGAAAGCTTTTGTTTTAAGCTTAGATTGCTTTTTGCGGTACAGTAAAAAGAGCTTGTGTTTTTGGGTCAACTAAAAAGTTGTTCTTATGTTGAGCAGAGGCTTTGGCTGGGTATTGTAGCTTTATTAAGTTTATTTAGCTGTTTAAGGGCTCAAGGGTTTTGGGAGAATGAAAGGCTGAGAGGTTGTAGTCGTCGAAGTAGGCTAGAAATTCTTGGTGGCTTTGATCACCGGTGGGTAAATCCCAACTCATGCCGAAGTAGGTGCCATTTGGTGAGTAGATGGCAAAGCCTGTACAAGCGTGGCGTAGGTTGTAAGGAGTATTAGGAGGAGAGATAAAGTTATTAGTTTTTTCATGTTAGGCCTTCTTTTCTAAAGTGAGGTTTGGGTTTAAAGTTCTTTTTAGTTGCATTTTTATTTTGTGCTTTATTGGGTTTATACCGTTTAAAAGCCTCTAGCTGGTGTCAGAGGCTTTTTGTTAGTTTTGTTCTTTTTGTCTTAAGGATAAGAACTTCTTTTTTACTGCTGCTATGGTTGAACTTCTATCTAGAAGTTCGTATCAGAATGCTATGTTGGGTTCTAAGTTTGAGTACGGAAGCGATTACTATTACTCACAGCTTATCCATTATCTTCTTACAGCTATTTTAGTAAATCTAATCATGCGGTTAAATTAGTCTTTTCCTCGGAAACAATCTCAATGTGTGCCTTTGACACCTTAAAACCTAGGGCCCTTAATCCAGAAACTGCATTCTTCATGGTTAATTTAGAGAAAAAGGGAAGTCTTTTATGGATCGGTTTTTTTCCTTTATAGATTATAGCGTAAACAATTTCAAATGCAACTGGGGATATTTCCTCCGATCCCACGTTTAGAGGGAAGTCCTTATTTAACTCTATTTGCTTTTGTTTGGTTTTTTCTCTGAATTCTTGACTTCGCAGTAAGTTTTCGGCCGAGACTTGGCCTTGAGAAAATAAGTGACTTAAGGTTGAAGAGGAGTTCCATATTTTGACGTGGATAAATTGCTGTTTGGGTGTTAAAAGGTCACATGCTTCAATTTGATTGCCTTGATAATAGATCATTTCTGCATCCATACATAAGTAGTCTAATTCTTCTGCCGCCTTTTTGTTATAAGATGCTTCATTTTCGCCCTCATACGATACGGGAAGTTCTGTTTCAAAATCAGGAATTGATTCTAAGTAAGTTTCTATTTGTTTGGCGAAGTTCTCATCTATTTGGAACCATAAACCGTTCGCGAGAACATAAACATCGTCATCTTCTTTAAACTCAAAGAAAATACAGTTATATAGAGACCAACTCTTGGAAGTGTCATCGTTATACCAAGCATAGAGCCTATGTTGTTTTAGTGCATTCATGTCTCTGTCTCTTTGTTGAAAATATTCTAAATATGCTTTGGTTGATAGTTCTTCCTGACGTTCGCCTCCTTTGGTAAAGCTAAATGCTTCTATTTCCTCCATGTCTACTATTTCGGGCGGTGCCAAATGAAAGGCATCATCTGTGCCGGCCTCTAAGATTTCATATAGCTCCTGATCTAATTTATTGATCATTTCCGGGTCGGTTATATCCCTAAGTTGGTCATACCATCCGAATGCTTCTTTATATGTTTCCGCTTGATAAATTTCACACAGTTCTTCACATAACTCGTGTAATTTAGCGACATTAGTTTCGAAGGAAAAGCGGGCCGAGTCCCGTCCTGTGGTACTTGTCCCAAATCGACTATCTTTCGGCTTTGCCGTTAGTCTTTGTAAGAACATGCTGTTTTCATCAAGATTAAAGTTATCTATTGTTGCCTTATTGCTAGTTTGGGTGCGATGGCGAATAATAATGTTGCTGATACGAAATGTGTC
>DUPA01000178.1 GCA_012838515.1 Natronincola sp.
ATCGGCGAATTTCGAGGATAACCAAAAATTTTTGGCAGTTCGTTTTACTTCATAAAAATTTAACTAAATAAAAAAGGGGGTAAAAGTATGAATTTAGACATTTTTTCTGAGGTACTAAAACATGAAGGGGTAGTTGCCATAGGTACCCAAGGAGAAGATGGTCCACACATAGCAAACACTTGGAATAGTTATGTGAGATTCTCCAAAGATGGGCATCTAGTGATTCCCGTAGGGGGTATGAACGTAACGGAAAGCAACCTCCAAAGAAACTCAAACCTAGTAGTAACCTTGGGTAGTCGCGAAGTTCAGGGATTACGGGGTATGGGAACCGGATTTTTCATCAAAGGTACGGGCAGATTTGTAACAGAGGGCGATGAATTTGTTAAATGCAAAGAAGAATTTCCTTGGATTCGGGCAGCCCTTAAAGTCGAAATAGGCTCTTTAAAACAGACACAATAGAATTTTTCAGATGAACAGAATGGTTTACAAAAACTGTGTAATTATTGACAATGTAGCAACGAAATGTTAAAATAAACAACACAATGCCAAATAAACTCATGCAATGCCAAATTTGTCCAAGGGGAAAACGAACTTGCTGTAGCACAACTTTGGAGGAGTTAGTGGTATTGATGCACACAAATGATAAGAGACAAGAAAATGGAGGGATTAGTTTAATGAAAAGATTATTTGCAATTCTCCTCGTTTTGGTACTAGCTTTTACTTCTAGTGCATTGGTTATGGCAAAAGCTAAGGAAGGCCCGCCCAGTGTTTGCGTTGTTGTGGGTAACGCCAGTGATAAGTCTTTCTCTGAATCCGTAGCCCGCGGTGCCGAGCTTGTTAGCCGAAAATACGGTGCCAAAACAAAAGTGATTGAGTATGGCTCAGACGAAACAAAAGTACTACCAACCTTAGAAGACCTGTCTGACGGTTCTTGGGACATTATCGTTGTTGCCGGATACAATCATCTAGAAAACGTTGAAGACGTGGCAGAACGATATACAAAGCAAAATTACGTATTATTAGACACACAAATCGGACCGGGTTATCCAAATGTTTATGCCGCTGACTACAAAGGTAACGAAGGTGCATTTTTATCGGGCGCCCTTGCAGCCATGGTAACAACTGCTTCAACAGATGAAATGCCTTACGCTAATCCGGAAAAAGTAGTTGGCTTTGTTGGTGGAATGGACATTACTTTAATTAACGACTTTGTTCTTGGTTATATCCAAGGCGTACAGTATATTGACTCTGAAATTAAGGTGATTACTTCGTACACTAACTCTTTTACCGATGCCGGCAAAGGAAAAGAATTGGCAGCCATCATGTATAGATCTGGTTGTGACTTGGTTTATAACGGTGCGGGTGGAGCAGGACTCGGCGCATTAGAAGCGGGTAAAGAGGCAAAGAAATATTCTATCGGTACAGACTCAGACCAAGCTCTCTTGTTTAGTAATGATCCGGAAAAGGCCAATTTGATTCTTGCTTCTCAGCTTAAGAGCCTTGACGAGCACGTTGTGCAATTAGTGGAGAGAATTATGGCAGGAGAAGAAATATTCGGTCTTAATGAGTCTCTAGGTGTGGCAGCCGGTGTAATCCAGCTTTCGGACAATGAATATTATAACACAAACGTTCCCCAGTGGATGCGCGATAAAATCACCGAACTTGAAGAATTAATTACTAATGGCGAAATTGAAGTTATCACAGCTTACGGTATGAAAGATACCGATGTGAAAAGAATTATTGATGGCGCACGACCCTAGATAAGTGTTCATTGCAGAGCCTGTGGGGGAGGGCATACGCTCTCCCCTCCCAGAATAGTTGACAAGGAGCATTGATTATGCGGGAGATAATTGCAGAAACAGAAGTAAAACGTGGCGAAACTTATCTACACATGCAGAACATTACCAAGGTTTATGGCAATGGAGTGCTCGCCAACGATAATGTTGATTTTGAAGTTAAGAAGGGTGAAATTCATGCCCTTATGGGTGAAAACGGTGCCGGCAAGACAACATTGATGAAGATTTTATTCGGTAATGAGCGGCCTGATCGGGGAAGCATTACCTTTGCGGGACAACCTGTGACGATTGACTCGCCTAAAAAAGCAGTAGCCCTGGGAATCGGCATGGTTTATCAGCATTTTAATTTAGCTGAAAACTTAACCGTTGCCGAGAACATTGTGGTGGGGCAAGAGCCTAATAGCGGCCTTTTTTTCAATCGCAACTTAGCTTATGACGCGGTTAACACTTTGGCAGAAAAATATGGTTTTGATGTGGAAGGCCATGAACTAGTCCGCAATATCTCTGTGGGCCAAAAACAAAAGGTGGAGATTTTGAAAATTCTCTTTAGAGACTCCAAGCTGATTATTTTAGACGAACCCACCGCTGTTTTAGCACCGCAAGAAACGGAAGAGCTGTTTAAACAGCTACTTTTGCTGAAAGAAAACGGATATACCATCGTTTTTATCTCTCATAAAATTGACGAAGTCATCAGAATCTGCGATCGAGTTACGATTATGCGCGGCGGTCGTTATATGGGGACGTACGAGATGGAAAATATGACCTCTCGAGATATTTCCCGCTTAATGGTAGGGCGAGATGTAATTAGAAACATTTCCAAGCCTGAACACGAAAAGGGCGATGTGGTGATGAAGGTTCGCGATCTTACCTACTATGATAAGCATGACGTTAGGATAGTTGATAATGTCAGTTTTAATCTTCGTGCAGGTGAAATTCTCGGCGTGGCCGGTGTAGAAGGATGCGGACAGAAAGAAACCAGTGAGATAATCGCGGGATTACTAAAAGCCCATGGGGGAAAAGTTGAAATTTTAGGAGTGGATACAACGGAGGCTACTGTGGCCGAAATCCGTAAATTAGGTCTTTCCCATATCCACGAAGATCGCATGCTTTATGGTGTAGCCATGGAAGAAAGCATTGAAGAAAACATGATTTCTATCCGCAGTGATGACCGGGAGTTTGGAAATAGTCTTTTTCTAAACAAAAGGACGATTGGCGAATATGCCCAAAAACTAGTCAAAAGGTTTTCGGTGTTTTGCAAATCGGCACTTGTACCGGTGAAGATGCTTTCGGGAGGAAATATGCAAAAGGTGGCAGTGGCCCGTGAGATGGCGGTAGACCCTAAAATTCTCATTGCTACTCAACCCACCAGGGGCATTGATGTGGGGGCGATCGAGCTCATCCACACAAATCTCATCGAAGCGCGGCAAAAAGATTGCGCTGTATTATTAATCACTTCTGATTTAAATG
The DNA here is from genome assembly GCA_012838515.1 of Natronincola sp. GTDB lineage: Bacteria > Bacillota > Limnochordia > Darwinibacteriales > Darwinibacteriaceae > DUPA01. Next base: position 3,264 of record DUPA01000178.1, read on the forward strand.
AAGTATTGGACCTTTCCGACAGTTTACTGGTGTTTTATAAAGGGAAAATTGTTGGCTATTTCCGAGATGTAAAAGAATTAACAGATGAAGAGTTGGGTCTTTATATGCTTGGACTAAAAAGTCAGACAGAAGTGGAAATAAGGGAGGCTATGGCCTGTGGGGATTAGCCGAAAGTTTAATCTGATTAGATCAATTGTTGCTATTGCTATTGCATTGTCGTTGACATTCATCATTATCTTTCTCGTAAGTGAAGAACCTACGGTAGCCCTTAAGTACTTTTTATTAGGACCGGTAATGAAGTTTAATCGTTTTGCCAATGTTATCGAAATGATGCTTCCCATACTTTTCACAGGGTTGGCCGTATCGTTGATTGGTAGAACGGGCGTTATAAACCTTGCCAGTGAGGGTGCCTTTTTCATCGGCGGATCAGTTGCAGCACTTTTTGCAATCGTCTTAGACTTACCGGGATTTCTCTTACCACTTGTCTGTATAATTTTAGGCGGTATTGCCGGAATGCTCTGCATGTTGATTCCCACATCAATTAAGCTTAAATTCGGTTCAAGTGAAATAGTTGCTTCACTTATGTTGAACTATGTAATGTTTTACTTTGGTAGTTTTTTGATTAGGGCGTTTGTTCGTAATCCTGATTCGGGGAAACTCCAATCACTAAGGTTTCCTGCCCATGCCATGCTTACGAAAATAATGCCTCCGACCCGTATTCACTCGGGACTGATTATAGCCCTCGCCTTTGTTTTAATCCTCTGGGTCTATTTGTACAAAAGCCGTTGGGGCTATCGCATGAGAATGGTCGGGAGTAATCAGGGTTTTTCTAAGTATTCCGGAATTGATGTGGCCAAGTCTATCGTAATTGGACAGGCCCTTGCCGGTTTGGTTTGCGGTATTGGCGGCGCAAGTGAGATGCTGGGGATGTACAGGGCTTTTACTTGGAACGTGCAACCGGGTTATGGCTGGGACGGCATCATAGTGGCGACCCTTGCCCGCAACAATCCTGCACTTGTTCCCTTCGGAGCGTTCTTCCTCGCATATATGCGGGTGGGGGCAGATATCAT
>DUPA01000179.1 GCA_012838515.1 Natronincola sp.
AAATGTGCGCGATGAAGACGATTTGACTCCTCTAATGATTGCTGCACAATATAACAGGGAAAACTGGGTTACGAGCATTCTGTTGGATGCCGGTGCAGATGCAACGGCCGTAGGATCCGATGGAAGAACAGCCCTAATGTATGCAGCCGAAAATAATACAAATGATGTTGTAAAAACTTTAATTAAAGGTGGGGCAGATGTTAATGCCCGTAGTAATACAGGTGAGACAGCGCTTATTTTGGCAGCAAAAAATAATTACTATCCAGAAGTAATAGACACTTTGATTGCTGCAGGTGCAAGCGTTAATCGCTGGGATGATTCGGGATATACTGCACTAAACTATGCTTTGAAATACAATGAAAACTATCAAGTTCTTGAAGCTTTGCTTCGTGGCGGCGCTAACCCCAATGAACCGGATGGTTTAGGGCGAACTCCTTTGGCAGATTTTGCCCGGTACGGTCAGATTCCCGAAATATTAGAAGTGCTTTTGAAAGCCGGGGCTAATGTTAACTCCGAAGACATTTTAGGTTTGACACCATTAATGACAGCCGCTCGCTTGAATGATAATCCTGAAATGCTCGATGTTCTAATTAAAGCAAACGCAAAACTAAATGTTAAAGATAAATACAAAGGCTTTACACCTCTGATGTTTGCTGCCGCTTATAATACTAACCCTCAAATTGTCATTAGACTCTTGGATGCAGGTGCTAATCCTAGATTGGTATCGGATGAAGGCTTAACCGCCTTTGATTATGCTCAAGGTAATCCAAACATGCGAAATTCGGATGCATTGGAGCGTCTAAATGAAGCGAGATTTAATCTAGACTAATCTTAATCTCACAGCTTGTTTCCAAAAATAAAAAGACCCATCTTCAGAACGACGATGGGTCTTTTTGAGTTATCGTACGATGGTGCCATCAATGGCTGAAAATGTTTGGTTAGAGAACTTCAAAAGGACATGTGGATACGTTAGAGCCATGGTAACTAAATCAGTTGGTTTTGGCTCAATAATCTCTGCAATAATATATAGATAATCTTCTTCGAGCAAGAAAGCCCGATCTATCTGTACTGAATAACCTCCGGTTGGTTTCATACCAACGCAAATTAGAACGTAAGTATCAAGATCAAGTTCCATGGAATAAATGCCCCTAATTTTATGGTTTTGGTCATACCAAGAATGTAAGTTGTGAGTTTGCTGAAGTTCTGTTCGGTTCACAATGCTGTATTCCGCGGAAGGCTTAAAGGTCGGATCAGGTGATAATAGGATCGCCATCTTTTGTTCATTCCATTTAACTTCAAACCCAAAGGTTTCTGCAACAAAACGAATTGGAACATAGACAGTCTTGCTGATAATCTGAGGGGCTATTGCTAAAACTTTATTTTCACCATTTACCGCAACTGTGGTGCTACCGGGAGTCAATCTTAACCATGTGGGGCCCTTTTCAAGGAGAATCACATCGTTTTCTTCTTGCCTAATATTTAGCTTCAGAATGGCTGCAATGTCTTTGAGGGAGATTAGGTTTCTCCCGAGTTTAAACATGACAGGATATTCTAGAGGCATATCTTTTTCGTTGAGAAATACTTTGCGGTTAGATGCACCCTCAACAGATGTACAGATTATTAAAAACAATACTAAGAAAAGAAAAATGGTCTTACTTTGTGGCATTAGCTTTACCTCCTTACCTGTCTCTAAATTTCTGCATACTTTAACCATAATCCTCCATTATCAATATTATTTTAGTATTGTATAATATTGCACCTTAAATGATTAGCAAAAATCTAACAAAAAAGCCACCTAAAAATAATTAAGTGGCTTTTTGAGCTTCTTTGTGATTAGACTTTGAATCTAGCTATAATGCTTCTTAGATTATCTGCCGCTTGCGCAACATTCCCGGTAGTACTTGCGATTTCCTCCATTGAGGCTGCTTGTTCTTCAGTGGCCGCTGCGATATTACCGCTACCTTGCTGCATATCTTCAATGGCAACTGTGATATCATGAATTATTCTATTCGTTTCCTCAACCTTGCTGGTGATATTGTCAAGATCCTCTTGCGTCTGGGTTAGGAGCTTCGAACCGGTTTGCACTTGATCATTGGTTTCCACCATGATGCGTACAGATTGGGCCGTGTTTTGCACCAAATCACCAATCATCTGACCTAGTAACCTGACCGACTTCATCTTTTCTATTCAGATATTTTATGGCTTCGTAAGACTCATCGAATACTAGATCAAGCTGGGCAATATCTTCCATAATGAGCACAAGGCTTTGAATGGGTTTGGCAATGGAATTACTTAAAATATAAGTCGCCACCGCTCCTAAAAGGATCGCTCCAATTATAATCCCAACCAAAACATTTCTAGGAGCAGACACTTTAAGCTTAGCTTTATACGCCATCATCGCGGTAACTAAAACTAAAGAGGTTCCTTCGACAGGTGCAAAACCGACATATCTTTCGCTTCCCTCATAAACATATTCATCATAACATGTCTACCCATAAGTCGTATCGTTAATGAGATTACTCAGTAGCATTCCATCACAAATTCCATAAAATACACCATCTATTTTAGTGTTCCTAATAATCGGAACGGCAAAAATCAAATCTGTCTCATTTGTGGATTTGTGGATTATAACATCAGATAGAATAGGCTGACCCTGCAAGGCTTGGCGAAAAAAAGCCTCGGACTCTACGCGAGTTGCGCTTCCCTCGGCATTTAAGGTCTTTCCTGTACCATTAAAATCCGTTAAGACAAAAGCTTTATAGCCCCTAGAACGGGCTTCTTGTTCAAAAAACTCAACTTTTTCTCCCCACGAAAGATCGTCAAACGTATCTTGTGTAACACGATTGCTAAGCATGCTGATGGCAACTATGCCCAGAGATAAGTTTACAATGATAATAACGGCGGTGAATACTGTTATCAAGCGTAATCTGATTGACCTCATGTTGCACCTCTTTCTTCCGCTAGGAATATTGTGGGTATTAATTTAATTATATATTAAAAGGAATTTATAGTAAAGAAACACGAAAATGAAAATATAGAATTTTTTAAGAATAACAGTAAAATATAGTTAATATTTACCGAATTTAGGAGGGGAAAAAAGGGATTTATAGAACTATAAAGGGGAAAATCGAGGTGATTACTAATGGAATGCCCGTCCTGCGGAGCGGTAATGGTTATTTTAGAACTAAGTGGTGTCGAAGTTGACCATTGTTTCAGTTGCGGTGGAGTATGGCTCGATAATGGTGAACTGGAGCAAATCATGGGTCAAAAAGATGCGCTAGCGTGGGAGAAAGTAAAAAAAATCGATTTACTAAACGAACCCACCTTAAGATGTCCTATTTGTACTAAAAGAATGGATAAGGTTTATTGGCTAGGCGATACCATGCTTATTTTAGATCGGTGTCCTAAGGAAGATGGTGGATTGTGGTTTGATCAAGGTGAATTAGATTTATTGTTAGAGGAAAGTTTGCATTCAGAATCTGAGATATTATCGATTTTTAAGGAGATATTTCAAAAAAAATAAAGCGAGGGAGGAAAAAAGATGATTGGTATTGCGTTTGCAGTAATTGTACTTGTTTTAGTGTTTTGGGTTGTGGGTCTATATAACGGATTGGTCAGATTGAGAAACCAGGTTAAAAATGCTTGGGCCCAGGTCGATGTGCAGCTAAAGCGTAGGCATGATTTAATTCCCAATCTTGTTGAAACAGTTAAAGGATTTGCGGATCACGAAAGGGCCATTTTAGAGAATATAACAAAGTTTCGCTCTCAAGCAATGAATGCCCAAGATGTACCATCAAAAATTAATGCAGAAAGTGAATTAGGAAAAGCGCTCAGCCAATTCCTAGTAGTGGTAGAAAATTATCCGATGTTAAAGGCCAACGAAACTTTCTTATCGTTGCAAGAAGAGTTGTCTTCAACTGAAAATAAGATCGCTTTTTCAAGGCAAGCTTATAATGATCAAGTATTATTTTTGAATAACAAAATTGATACGGTTCCAACAAATGTTATAGCTTCCATGTTTAACTTCAGGCCCGAACCTTATTACGAAATTGAAGAAGCTGAAAGGGAAACGCCTAAAGTTAGTTTTCGATAAGGGGGTTTATAGTCTATGATGTGGGAGTTGATTCGTCTAAACAAAAAAAAATCAGTCCTTTTATTTGCCTGCATGGCCCTAATCCTATTGACCCTTGGGTATTTAATTGGTGAAGTATTCTTCGAAAGGTTCTGGGTAGGTATTCTTCTTGCTATTGTGGTTTGGGCAATTCTTGCGGCTGTTAGTTTTACAAAAGGTGAATCGATTCTTCTTAAGACTAACAATACCTATCTTGTGTCAAAAGAAATGCACCCTCAACTTCATAATGTTGTAGAGGAGATGTGTCTTGCGGCTAATATAAACTACAAGCCCCAAATATATCTTATTGCCACTCCGTCATTAAATGCTTTTGCCACGGGTATTAAAGAAGAAAATGCGGCGATAGCAGTAACAACCGGTCTTCTGGAAAATCTAAATCGCGATGAGTTACAAGGGGTTATTGCCCATGAATTATCTCATATTTATCACCGTGACACTTTATATATGACTCTTGCCGCAACAATGCTCGGTTCCATTCAGATGCTTTCGCGAATGTCTCTGCGGGCCAGTCGTTTTGTAGGCGGTTCTCGTTTTAGCTCCGGATCCGGTTCCAGATCTAGATCTAAATCCAGCTCCAATTCATCTTCAAACTCAAGCGGTCTAAGAGCCCTTCTTTTCCTGCTTTTAATACTTGTTTCCATTATTGGTCCTTTTTTCGCCATGTTATTTTATTTTTCCCTATCGAGAAAAAGGGAATATTTGGCCGATGCTTCAGCCGCCCGTTTAACCCGCTATCCCGAAGGCTTAGCATCTGCCTTAGAGAAGATCTCCATGAGTTCTTTTATTCGTAATGCCAATAGTCTAACGGGGCCCATGTTTATAGTTAACCCCTTGAGAAGCACCGATTCTTTGCTT
>DUPA01000180.1 GCA_012838515.1 Natronincola sp.
AGTCCGATTATAGAAGCGATGGTTCCCGCTAGAAAACCAACTAAAAGAGTTGAACGCAACCCGTAAACAACTTGTGTATAAACGTCCCTTCCATTTATGGTTGTTCCGAAGAAGTGCTCTTTGGAAGGAGGTAAATATCCCGCACCGGCAAATTCTTCATAGTCATATGGTGTTAACAACGGTCCGAAAGCACTCAATAAAAAGATTAATAAGAACAGGCCAACTCCAAAAAGAACCTTCTTGCTCGTTATGGCAAAATAAAGATTCTCATGTTTTTTCCAAAAGATAGATTTTGTTTCCATTTGTCTAAACCTCCCCTGAGTAGGAATGCCTAACTCTAGGATCAACGAGCATGTAAATTATATCAATGATAAAGTTTGCCGCTAAAACCATGATGATTAAAAATAAGAAGCACCCTTGAATCAAAAAATAGTCGCTTCGTTTAATTGCTTCAACCATGGTATAACCCAAGCCGGGATATGAAAAAACTATCTGGGTCAAAACAGCCCCCGAAACTACAGTTCCCAAACTAATGGCCAAACCTGTAACTTGAGGTAAAATACCATTACGAAAACCATAGCTGCGGATAAGCTTTTTAGATGCACCGAGCGATTCCATATATCTTGAATAGTTAGTGCTTGTTTCGTAGATAATCATGTTGCGCATACCGATGGCCCAACCACCTAGCTGCACCAAGAACAAAGTTAGAAACGGCATAAACCAATGCATAAAGGCATCGGAAATAAACCGCCAGGTCCATGCAGGTCTTAAGGTTGCGCTAAAAGCATGACTTGTGGGGAAAAATCCCGCTTTTATCCCTAATAAGTAAGAAACTACTAAAGCAAACCAGAAATAAGGCGAAGAAGTCAAGAAGTAAAATACGGGCATTAAGAACGAATCTGTTTTTTTGCTTACACCCGAAAAGGCCCCTAGCTTATTTCCAATTATCCAGCTAAGTATAATCGCGGGAACTAAAATAATAAAATCGTAAATTATAGAGTCCGAAATAATGTCCATAACCGGTTTTGGATATTGACTAATACTAATACCTAAATCACCGGTAAACAGAGATTTCCAAAAGCCAAAGTATTGAGTAAGCAAGGGTTGATCTAAGCCAAAGGTTTTGACAAAATGACTTTCTAAGATTTGTCGTCCACCTTCAAGACCAACGAACCGTGACAGCAACATACTAATGGGATCTCCGGGCACGAAGCGCGGCACGGCCCAATTTAAAGTGACGGCAAAGAAAAAAGTAATGAGATATACAACCAGTTTTTTACCAAAATATTTTCCCATAATACCCTCTTTTCCTAATGAAGAATACCCCGGTGAAACAGAATCCACCGGGGTAATTATCTAGTTGATTTTAGCGTGTGGATTTCAGGTTGATAAGCATTTCAATTGTACCGAATTGCCAATTTCCACCCCATGTGCACGGATATCCAAAGGGGTTGTGCTCCGTGGGCCAGTTGGTCCAGTATTCGTTTGAAGACTGTCCCCACATACCGTTGAGCCAGAAAGGAATGGCTGGCATTTCTTCCAATAGAATTCGCTGAATTTCTGATGCGACTGCTAAGGACTCGTCACTCATGGGTAACTTTTGGTTAAATTCGAAAATCAAGTCAAAGAGTTGTTGATTCTCATATCGTCCATAGTTTCCTTCAGTAACGTGGCTTCTGTTAATGTTGTGGTTAGCAACCCAGTTCCAGTAGGAGAAAGGAGATCCTGATGTTCCGGAACCAAAGTTGTTAATACACATATCAAAGTCACCAGTTTGAATCCGCTCATCATAGACAGATTGATCTGGGAACGAGGGAGTTGCATTGATGCCTATTGCCCTGAAATGTTCCGAGATAATACGGATGGATTCCATCCAATCAGTCCAACCGGACGGAACTATAATTTCAAACCTCATTGCTGTACCGTCGGGATTATCTCTCCAGCCGTCGCCGTTTGCATCAACATAGCCGGCAGCATCAAGCATGGCTCCTGCACGAACAGGATCATAATAGAAACCATATTCGTCAACAACAGACTGATCACGATAATCTGTCCAACCACCAAATAGACCCGTTGGATCGGCCGGGGGTACCATGTGTTCGAATACACGCTCTACTATAACATCAGGATTGACTGCAAAGGCTAATGCCCTTCTAAATTTAGCATCATTCATAGGTGCCCTATTAGAATTTAACACAAGTAATGCTGTGTTTGCCTGTAACATATAAGGAGGTCCATCAAACCAAGTTGTAATCTGGAAAGGATCCTTAATGGCAGGAACACCGGGAATAAAGTAATTACTTAGGTCTAATGTACGCTGCATTAACATTCCTAAAGCAACGTTGTTTTCAAAAATAATCATGTCAACAATTGCCTTTGGTGCAGGTTTACCGAATACATCGATTCCCCACCAATTATCGTCGCGTACCCATACGTTACGATCCGGTCCTGTGTAATCAGGTTTATAGGGCCCACTACCGATAGGAGTACTATTAGTAAGAACCATTAAATCATCACTGGCCACGTTTTCCCAAATGTGTTTAGGAATAATGGGGCGCGAATATAACTCCATTTGCCATTCTTGATAGGTGGGGGTCTTAAAGACAAACTGTACAACCCTTGAAGATATGGCCTTAACCTCTTTTAGCGTTCTCCAAATGGGAGAATAGGTTAGCTCGTTATCTCTGGCTAATTCATAAGTAAATACTACGTCTGCAGCAGTAAGCGGTGTACCGTCTGCCCAATAAGGCTCGGAACGTAGTTCGATTTCCCAAACGGTGTCAGAAATCCATTCGCCCCGCGTAACAAGCCAAGGCTTATGCTCATTAGTCACCGGATTGTAATGGAATAAAGGTTCATAAACCAGTCCGACGGTTCCGGTAGCTGCATCCGGAAATAGTGGGTTCCAACTCGTGGCCGGGCTCCAAGATCCACCACCGACAACTATGGTCTCGTGACGCTCATAGTCTCCTTTGGCGGCAAAGCTTGTTGCACAAAGCGCTACGCTCAATAGAACAACTAAGACAATTACTAGGCGGTTCTTCAAATTACAACACCTCTCTGTTTTTTAT
>DUPA01000181.1 GCA_012838515.1 Natronincola sp.
AGGATTAGATCCCACCGTACTAATCGGAGCCCACTTTGCACCTTTTGGACCGGGGGCAAAGTATGGGAAAGGTGAATTTGTTGTTGCTGAAGCAGATGAAAGTGATGGAAGCTTTTTGCGCTATAGACCGGAAGTGGTTGTGGTTACAAGTGTGGAGCCTGATCATTTAGAAAACTACAATGGAACATTTGATGGATTAATCGCTGGTTACCGTCGATTTCTCAATAATTGTGCGCCTAATGGCTTTCGTTTAATTGGCATTGATGATTCGGTAGCGGCATCAATGAGTCTTGAATATGACTGTATAACTTATGGATTCAATTCAAGGGCCAATTGGCGAGCAGAGGTAGTTAAACTTCATGAAAGCTATGTAGCTTTTAAAGTATATAAATATAATAAGTATTTTGCCGATTTCGAATTGAACGTACCCGGACGGCATAATATTGCAAACGCCTTAGCTTGTATAATAATTGCTGATTACGCGGGACTTAGTATTAAGCAAATCCAAGATGCTTTAGTACTTTTTATCGGAGCAGAACGGCGTTTTCAAATCATTGGATCTTCCAACGGAGCTATTATTGTTAATGATTACGCCCATCATCCCACTGAAGTTTCAGCCACCATTAGGGCAGCGAAAGAAGGATGGAATCGGCAAGTTGTGGCAGTATTTCAACCACATCGTTATTCTAGAACTGAGATTTTATTTGAAGAATTCAGTAAGGCCTTTCAAGAAGCTGACGTGGTAATTATCACTGATATTTATGCACCACCTCCGGAAAAACCCGTTCCTCAAGTTAGCTCGTCAATTTTGGCCGATAAAATTAGGACTTATAAAGGGCCTAAGGCAGTTTATCATATTGCAAAACAAGAAGAAGTCGCGCCCTTTCTCAGACAATGGATTAGCGCAAATGATATAGTATTAGTAATGGGTGCCGGACCTATTTGGCGTGTGGCTAAGGAATTAGTTTAATTCGTATGCATTACTAATTGGATCATACAGAACATTTCTGCTTTGCTCTTGACCTGAGGGTTTTATTAAGATCAATTTGTAAAAGAAAAGTGGAGTAAACAAAACAGCACTTCGCATAATATCAATTTGTAGCTTTGGTGCATATTTGTTTTTTAGTTCTTTAACTTTGAGGGAATAGATATCATCCTCATCTGTTTCGTTGAAGAAGCTTCGTAGTTTGCTTTTTTCTTGTTCGAATGTTTCCCAAGCTTTTTCCGTCCAGCCTGGATCGGCAAACTGAGGTGTTTTTATTAGGTAATCAACTGCATTAGAAAATGCCTTTTTAAAGCTACATTTACGTTTTCTAATATCGGTAACACGACCCTTTCCCGGTTCAATGAGATGGGGGGAGATTGCAAATTTTAATACTTCGCCTGAAGAGAGATTCACGTTTAAAGTGTGAATACTCTCTTTTTTTTCTAGACTAATGGTTCTTGCTAGAATTTTTAGTTGCAGGTATTGCCCATGCATTTGAGATTCGTTTACGACGTAGACCCTATTTTCAGATCCAAGTTCATTTAATACTTTTTTGCGAATATTGGGTTCATGAAAAACGTTATGGGAGATATGCAAGTGGGTAAATATGCCTTGCTTTTGAATAACTTCCAGAATACTATTTAGCCGATAACTTCCTATACAAATAAGATCGGCTCCATAGCTTTCTGCAAGTTTTTGATCAAAGGTGAATTGTAAAAGACGTGCCTGAGCCCTCCAACCATCTAATTCTTTCATAAGTTCTTCATTGATTTGAACCTGCCAAACCCCTGCACGAATCTCCCTGGGAGTAAGATCACATAATTTAAAAAAGTTGAAGATTACTTGCTTCAGTATGGTAGGCACCTCCTCTATTAGAAGAAATTCCAATTAGCATTTTTGATTTTTTCTTGTTCCTCGAGAATTTCTTCTCCAAACTGGTCTAATTTTTCCCTTAGAACATCCTGTTCATGTTTTAAGAATATCTTCATAATCTCACTTTCAAACGTTTTTCCGAGTTTAAGGTTGAGCAAGATTGTATCTAGCTCTCCGATAATTGATTCAAACATATTTATTTTTTGATGGAGTAAATACATTATGTGTTCCTCGATGGTATCTTTTGTTACAAGATTATAAATGTGTACATCACGGGTTTGGCCGAGGCGATGTACCCTTCCTATTCGTTGTTCCAAACGCATTGGGTTCCACGGAAGATCAAAATTGATTACTTGATTACAAAATTGAAAGTTCAGTCCTTCCCCTCCGGATTCCGTACTTACCAGAATCTGTCCCTCTTTTTGGAACATACAACGAATCCAATTTTTCTTTCCCCTAGACAGGCTTCCATCGAAAGCCAATGTGGAAAACCCAAGTTTCTCCAACCTATAACGAATATATTTTTGAGAGGCTTTATATTCTGTAAAGATGATGACTTTATCATCTAAATCTTTTATTAGTTTTTCCAATGCATCGCATTTACTATTTTGTTTGGTTTCTGCAAGTTCCTGTAGAATTTTGGCGGCCACAGAGAGATCCTTTTCGTTCATGTTAGCCATCATTTTTTCCAGGGTTAAGGCCGTTGCTAAAAAGCTAGAACAAACCTCCCTTTGTAAAGTAATCAAGGGTAGAATATTGGTTACACCGGATCTTTGACTACTTTCCTTAATAAAATTAGTTACTTGTTCGTATATATCTTGCTCTTTAGGGGTGAGGGAAACAACTACCGGATGCACAATTCTTTTTGTGAACCTAACAGTTCCTTCTTCGCGGCGGTTGCGAATCATAACCTGACTTAGTAATTCTTTCAACTCATTTGGGTTTTTAGGTGTTCTTTTGTCTTTCATAAATCGGCTTTTAAAAGTGGAAAATCCACCTAATTGTCCTGGTTTAATCAGGCCAATTAGGTTATAAAGCTCTTTGAGATTATTTTGTATCGGAGTGGCAGTTAACATTAAGCAATATTTTTTTTGCAATGAATTGACAAATTTAAAACTAAGTGTATTATTATTTTTAAGTTTATGTGCTTCATCAATAATTAACATGTCGTAATTTCGCTTCCTAATTATTGAAGAATGTGGTTCCTTTTTAGCCGTATCCAGCGATGCAATAAGGATTTGAGCGGACTCCCAGTCCCATTTAGTTCGCTGTATACCGGCTACAATGCCAAATTTTTCGTATAGCTCATGATACCATTGCCATAGTAAACTAGCAGGTGTAAGTATTAATACCTTTTGGACTAATCCGCGCAGAATATATTCTTTTAGTATGATGCCCGCCTCAATTGTTTTCCCTAAGCCGACTTCGTCTGCTAAAATGGCTTGACCTTGTAATTTATGGATCACCCTTGTTGCAGAGTTTATTTGGTGCGGATACGGAATGACTCCTGCTTGCTGCCACCTTTCTTTGAGAAACTGAAGTGAGATTAATTCTTTAGTTTCATGTTGTTTAATCTGGAGTTCGTCGGCTTTTTGTGCTAAGATAAACCAATCAGCTATATCAATTCTTTTCGTGCGGATTTCTTTGATCATACGTTGGAAACCTTTACCTAGTACTTCTAATTCGCAGTGGGGTAGCGTGGATTTTCTAAAGAATTCTTGCTGACTTCTTCTGTTGATTTGGTTAGTAATTAAGGGAAAAAATTGCTGCATAGCATCGATCCTCCTTACAGAAATACTACCCAATTTTAGTGATTATTATAAGGGTAAAGTTTAGCGCCAAATTAACGAAATTAGCAGGAGATTTACCCTTTGGCACGAATTATAGTTCAGACGTAGCAGAGATAATGGTTTTGTATAAGCAGAATAAGGTATGGCTTGTAACTTTGTAGCACATCAGGAGGTATAATTTGTATGTTTAGGTATGTTGTTCGAAGGATTCTTTACATTATTCCAATGTTAATTGGTATTGCATCACTCAGTTTCTTTATTATGCAATTGGCACCGGGTGATGCGCTCACCGCCATGAAAATGAGTCCGGATATTTCAGATGAAGTTATGAATGCAATGAGGGCTCGATTTTGGCTGGATCAACCTCCACATATGCAATTTTCCGCTGGATACAACAGCTTTTTAAGGGCGACATGGGGCATTCATTTTTATGGCATGCACCTGTAACGTGGGTTCTTAAGCAAAGACTTTTTAATACATTGATTCTTACCCTTGTCTCCACTATTATTGCTTGGGTTATTGCTATTCCCATTGGCATCCATTCTGCAGTTAAACAATATTCTTGGAGCGATAAAATTCTCACTTTGCTCGCTTTTGTGGGTGTATCTTTACCGGGTTGGTTCTTTGGACTACTACTTTTTTATTTTACTGTAACTCGGGGATGGGGTTTTCCCATCGGAGGTATGACAAGTGTTGATTTTGCCGATCTAAGTTTTTGGGGAAAGGCGTACGATTTGGCTAGGCACATGTTTCTTCCGGTGGTCGTTCTTAGTACGGGTATCATGGCTAGTTTGATTCGTTATATGCGTTCGAGTCTTTTGGATGTTCTGCGCCAAGATTATGTCACTACGGCGAGGGCTAAAGGCTTAACAGAACGCGTCGTAATTTACAAGCATGCTGTTCGAAATGCCATAAACCCTTTAATTACCGTTTTTGGCTTTCAGTTAGGTGGCATTTTAGGTGGAGCTGCATTAACCGAAATTGTTATGAATTGGCCGGGCATTGGTAGCCTGATGCTAAATGCTGTTTTAGGATTGGATTATTATTTAGTCATGGGTAACTTGATCCTCGGCGGCGTAATGCTTATAATAGGCAATTTGTTGGCCGATATTCTATTGGCGGCCAGTGATCCACGAATAAGGTATGAATAAGGGGGATGGGTGCAATGACCAAACTAGTTACAGAAGCTGAACTAAATAATGATGCAAAAATTCTTGAAGACGGCGGCGCCATTCGATCGCCCTGGAAAATGGCTTGGCGCAAACTAAAGAGACATCGCCTGGCAATGATTGGTATGTGGATCTTAATAATACTTCATTTATTTTCCATATTCGCAGATTTTTTCACTCCATATGGAGAAGTTAACACTGATCGTCGCCGGATTAATCATCCACCGACGAAAGTTCATATTGTTTCTCCTGAGGGGAAGTTGGTGAGGCCATTTATTTATAGATATGATCGCGTTGACGCCATGAGAAACCGTTATGAACCTGATAAAAGCACAATGTATCCCATCAGACTTTTTGTTCGCGGTGATAAATATAAAATATTAGGATTTGAAACCAATGTTCGTTTACTTGGTGTTGATTCACCTGCTAGACTTTATTTATTTGGTGGTGATCGCTATGGACGTGATATCTTTTCCCGCATCGCTTATGGGGGAAGGCGATCACTCTTTATCGGTCTTATTGGGTTAGTAGTAAGTATGTCAATTGGAATGATATACGGAGGAATTGCGGGGTTTTTCGGAGGCTGGATAGATAATATCATGATGAGGGTGGCTGAAGTAATCATGTCCATCCCCAGTATTTATTTACTTCTTGCCCTCGGTGCCGTTTTACCTGCTAGTCTGCCGTCAGATAAGCGTTTTATGCTAATTACCTTTATTCTTGCATTCATTAGCTGGGCCGGACTTGCCAGGGTAATTCGGGGTATGGTGCTTTCTTTAGCTAAAACCGAGTTCGTCGCCGGGGCCGAGGCGATTGGATGCTCGCAACCGAGAATTATTTTACGGCACATTTTGCCAAATACCCTTAGCTACGTAATTGTTAACGCAACCCTTGCCATACCGGGATTTATTTTGGGTGAAGCGGGATTAAGCTTATTAAGTCTAGGCATTCAACATCCCTTAGCTAGTTGGGGAAACATGCTCTCAGAGGCAATGAACCTATCCGGTTTATCTAATTATCCTTGGCTTCTTGTGCCTGGCTTCTTTATTTTTGTTACTGTTCTTTCTTATAGTTTCTTCGGTGATGGTATTAGGGATGCACTTGATCCCCGGGCTCAAACCTGATCTTTGATAAATAATTGTTAATGTGCAGCAAAGCTTTTAAGCAGGATATGCGAAGTTAAAGTCGTATTAATTACGTATCATGTTATTGCGATTACTGGTCTTTAGAATCAAAGATTCCGGTGATTTCGTAAATTCGAAGCACGGGTATGATATGGGAGGAGGCGCACAAATAAATCCGTTTTTAAAATAATTTAAAGGGGGAAACTCAAAACATGAAGAAACAGTTTTTTATTTGGACATTACTTGCAGTACTTCTACTTAGTGTAAGTGTTGCGAGTGCAGTTGAATTATTAGATCCACGCCTTTTAGATGTTGCGAACGATTTAGGTGATAGTGTTGGTCGTTACGGAGGTACATTAACAATCTATGGTGGAGCCAGCGGACCAAAAACATTTAATCCGCACCGTGCTGCTGAAACTTCAAGTACAGATGTTCTTGGTCATGTATTTGAAGGCTTAGTGGAGCTCCATCGCCATACGGGCGAAGTTTTGCCGAAGCTGGCTCGTGAATATGAGATTAGCGAAGATGGTACCGAGGTTATATTTAAACTCCGTCGCGGCGTTAAGTGGCATGATGGCGTAGAGTTTACGGCCGATGATGTTATTTTCACGTTTGATGTGGCCTACGACGTAAACGTTGCCTCTAACTCCCGTAGTGGTCTGCTCATTGATGGTCAACCCATGAAATACGAAAAAATCGATAAGTATACTGTGAAGTTTACTTTACCCCGTCCGCACGCACCGGTAATGTATAGTATCGGTACAGATATTATTCCTGTACACCTTTTAGGTGATTCTTATAAAGAAGGACGCTATCCGGATCGTTGGGGTCTAGATACAGAATTAAGTAGCATTATTGGTACAGGTGCTTGGAAAATCTCCTCTTACAGAGTTGATCAAGAGCTTGTTTTAGTGAAAAATGATGACTACTATGAGTTTGACAATGACGGTAATAGATTACCTTATATGAATAAGGTAGTTTTCCGTTACTATCCAAACCAAGAAACAGCAACTCTTGCTTATTTTAATGGTGAATTTGACTATTACGGAATTCCCGCGATTCACTATCCGCAGTTTGTAGATAGAGAGCCCGTAAGCCGTTGGGAGATCGTTCCCGCCGGTGCTAATCCGGGAACAGAGTTTATTGTTTTAAACCAGAATCCTGACGTAGTTCCTGAACCGCAGTTATCATGGTTTAGTGATACTAAATTCCGTCAAGCTGTTGCGCACGCAGTTGATAAGGAAACTATTCTCGATATGGCCATGAATGGAATGGGTTATATTCAGCATAGTCCCATTAATATGAGAAATGAATTTTTCTTGAAACCTGATATCAAGATTTATGAGTATGATTTACAGTTAGCCCATGAAAAACTGGAAGCTGCCGGTTATGTACTCGGTCGTGACGGTGTTCGCCGTGACTCCAATGGTAACGCCATTGAATTTGAGTTAGTAACCAACCCGGGTGTTCCTGTTCGTCAAATTGTTGGTGAACTTTTCCAAGAGGATATGGCTGAACTAGGTATTACAGTGCACTTTAGGACGATTGATTTTAACGTTCTTGTGGAAAGACTAACAAGTACCTTTGAATGGGAAGGCATTATTATTGGTCTAACAGGGACATTTGATCCTAATGGTGCATCGAATACTTGGTTATCCAGCGGAAACCTTCACATGTGGAATCCCTTACAAGAGAAACCACATACCGAATGGGAAGCTGAAATCGATCGTGTATGGGTAGAAGCACAGCGTGCCATGGTTCGCGAAGAGCGTCAGCAATGGTATTATCAATTCCAAGACATCGTTGCGGAGCAGGCTCCTTTATTCTACACAGTTACAAGTAAGATGAATGTAGCCGTACGTGAACACTTGCGTAATGCCAGCCCGGATCTTGTTGGTGGTTCTGTGGCAACTGCTTGGAACTTTATCTGGATTGACAGATAAGAAAATTTGTTGAATATAAAGAATCAGGCGCCCTTAGGGTGCCTGATTTATTATTAGCGAGTAATAAAAAAGTCCCGGTGAATGCACCTGGACTCTTTGTTAGCTTATGAGACAACGTTGAAATTGTTTTAAACTGTTTAGTACACTTCCATCGATCACTTTTCCATCAACGGATATTATCATTCCTCCACCGATTTTTGGATTAATAACATTATTTATAATTACTTTCTTATCTGTTATCTTTTCCAGTTTACCTTTAAGTTCATTGATAGTGTCGGTAGTGAGGGAAATGGCCGAAATTACCTCTGCTTTCGTAGTTTGCTGAGCGTAAAGAACTTTTTGCTCAAAGTGGTTTTCGATCCCTAATAAAAAACGTTCCCTTGATTTTTCAACAATTAACTTTAAGAAGTCACTTAAGATTTTTGAGAGCCCCATTAAATCTATTAGTTCATTTTTACGTTTCCTAGATGTTCTGGGGTGATAAAACACATCCTTAATTTTTGCATCCCCTAAAATGATTATAACCTTCTTGAACTCATCTAAAACGTTCGATTGCTCAGAATGCGGAACAGCATTATAAAGGGCCTCAGCATAACGCCTACTAATTTGAGAATTATGTGCTTTACTCATTGTAAACTTCCTTTATCGAGCGAATCGAGTTGATTCATGGTATCATTAATCAGTTTTTGATGGGCATTCTGATCTAGCGTTTGATCAATAACTTTAGAGGCTAAGAGTAATGATAGTTCTCCTACCTGATCTTTAAGCTCAGCCCAGGCTTTTTCTTGTTCCAGCTTACTAACTTCTCGTGCTCTTCGAATAATTGATGCCGCTTCTTCTTTAGCTTCCGCTAGCATCTCCGCTTGAATCTCTTCTGAGCGTTTAGTGGCCTCATCTAAGAATAGGCGAGCTTGTTGCCTAGTTTGCTTAGCTTGCTCTTCTAACTCACTTCTTAAAGCTTCTGTAGCCTCTTGATTTTCTTTAGCGCTTTTAATTTGTTGCTCAATTTCGGATGTGCGTTTATCCATAAAACTTTTTACCGGCTTATAAAGTAGCCTATATAATAAGAATATTAAAAGAATAAAGTTTATTGTTTGAGCTATAAAAAGATTTCGATCAATCATAACAGTCATCCTTTACAGCGATATTGTGCTTGAAAAGGGGCGCAAGAGCACCCCGCAGTATTTTAGAGTAGCTCCATTAGGCGACCAAGTAAAGGTAGAACCACGGAGAAAATCAAAAGTAAAACTACGGCCAATGCATAAATAGCACCGGACTCTGAAATGGCCTGACCTAAAATCATAGTGGTACGGATTTGACCTTCCATTTCAGGTTGGCGCGCAATGGCCTCTACGGCCTTTCCGGCTACATAACCTTCACCGATACCTACCATACCGCCGGCTAATAGTGCAATACCAGAACCAATGGCTATGGAAGCAATAATAATAGCAATTTCCATCATAACCCTATCCCTCCCTTCCTACTTTCTGCCCGTAAGCCGCTTATTCCAATTTCATTTGAATGTAGGCTATGGCAAGCATAGTAAAAACAGCTGTTTGAATCGCACCCATTAAAACCCCAAACCACGCCATCAAAGGCACAGGTAAGACATAGGGTACTAACATGTAAACAATTCCAAGGAGAATTCCTCCCCCGAAAATATTACCATATAGACGGAATGAATGGGATAATACTTGGGAGATTTCTCCCACAATATTTATGGGGAACAAGAACCAATATGGTTCAAAAAAGCCTTTTAACCAAGTGAAAAAACCTTTTTTAACGATAGCCGCCACATGACCCACAACGAAAACAATAGTAGCTAAGACAACTGTTGTAGTCAGATCTTCGGTGGGGGAGAAAGCCCCCGGCACAACGCCGATAAGGTTTGAAAGAAACACAAATGAGGTCACCATAAGAATTAAAGGAACAAAAACTTTTCCTTCGGGACCAAGATCACCAGACACAAGGTTACTTATTCCATCAACTGCTGCCTCAACTAAGTGTTGGGCACCTCTGGGAATCTTCTCAAGGTTACGAGTTAGTAGAAAACTTGTAATCGATAAGATGGCCATGACAATCCATGTCCAGAGCAGAGCCTCGCTTACCGGTAGTTTGTAAATGTAAAAAAGTATATTAGGTTCCACGGTGTATCCTCCCTAACAATAAGTGATATATTATGGCTATTCTCGGCAGGAGAAGGCCTAGCAAAGTTGGCAAGAATCTCAAATAAGGATTTATTATGGAGATAATTAAAGCTGCAGAATAAAGAGAACAGCGTTTTAAAAAGCCTTTCCAATTTAGCTTAGACGCTTGTTTTCGGCTTATTTCCGTTTCTTGTGCAACTTTTAGAATCTTTGTAGCTTCGAGGATTAGTAAACGAAAAGCTAGTATACTAATGCCACCACCTAAAAATAGACTAAGTCCCACCGG
>DUPA01000182.1 GCA_012838515.1 Natronincola sp.
TAAGCAAGACTCATAATATAATGAGAACAGGACTTATATGGGAGGTGCTTAATTGTGAGGGTAAACATTTTTCGTAATTTTGTACTCGCATCTTTTCTGTTCTTATTTGTAATCGCAATGGCTTTTATGCACGGGGACTTTTCGAAATCCATAGAGGAATATGTTGTCTTTGTGCTTACTACTAATTTTTCGATTGACTCATCTTTTCGGGACACGCATTTCTTCCAGAAACTTGCTGATTGGGATCTTCCATCGTTTTTAAAGGCGAGACCCAAAGCAGACTCCGGATGGTGAGTGTATGCGAATCGGCACTTATTTTGGGATTCCTCTTAAAGTGAATCCTTTTTTCATTCTTCTCTTGGTTTTGGCATTTTATTTCGGAAAACTAACCGAAGCATTAATTCTTTTCGCCATCGTAATCTGGCACGAAAGTTTTCATGTGGTTATGGCGAAAATTTATGGACTAGATATTACCGGTATTGAATTACTTCCGTTCGGCGGCGTAGCAAGGCTAGAGGCCATTCTACAATTAAATCCGCAAATAGAGTGGGTTGTTGCCATTGTGGGTCCGATCAGTAATATCTTACTAATTTTGGTTTATTACGGCCTATCTCCCTATTTTGACTGGGAATGGCCTTGGATTGGCTTTTTTATTCAGGCAAATTTAGGTATGGCCCTATTTAATTGCATACCTGTTTTGCCTTTAGATGGTGGGCGAGTGTTGCGAAGTATTCTAGTGAAATGGCGCGGTTTTAAGGAGGCAACCACCATTGCCGCAATACTTGGTCAGATTCTAAGTGTTCTTTTATTGCTTTGGGGAGGGTATGCGGCTTTTCAGGGAGAGTATAATGCACTAGTGTTTAGTTTTGCCGGGGTAATGTTATTTTGGACGGCGAGGGGAGAACAAAAGAATGCCAGTTATGTGTTCATGCGATACCTAACTAGGAAGAAGAATGATTTGCGCCTAAAACGTGTATTGGCCGCTAAAGAATTGGTTGCCACAGATGAAACCTCATTAGGTGAGATTTTTCAGTGTTTTCAACCCCCTTGCTATCATTTGATTTGGGTTCTGGATTTGGATGGAAAAATTCTGGGTTTAGTTGGAGAACTTGAGCTTATACAAGCTTTATTCGAACAAGGGTTAACTTATAAAGTCGGATTAATGATAGAAAGAAAAGATATAGTATAGATTTACGGAGGATTATTTATGGACAAGACCATTGCATCACTTTTACCATACGTACAAAAACCCGGTCGCTATACAAATCAGGAGCTAAATGCCGAACACAAAGATTGGAAAAACACCTTGATCAAGGTAGCTCTAGCGTTTCCCGACATCTATGATGTTGGAATGGGTCACCTAGGCTATAAAATCTTATACAGTCTAATTAATGCAAGAAAGGATTCTTTGGCTGAGAGAGTTTATCTGCCCTGGATTGATCTTTTAGATTTAATGGAAGAAAACCAGATACCTCTCACAAGTTTAGAATCAGGAGCTAAACTAACCGAATTCGATTTACTCGGATTTACTCTTCAATATGAGCTTAGTTACTCAAATATATTAAAAACACTGGATCTCGCCGGGATCCCTCGTTATTCAACCGATCGGCGGGAAACTGATCCTTTAGTAATGGCGGGAGGGCCTTGCGCTTTTAATGCGGAACCTTTAGCCGACTTTTTTGATTTTGTAGTTTTAGGTGAAGGAGAAGAAGTGTTAGGCGAGATTTTGGATGTGGTAAGTTCTATTAAAAGGCAAGGTGGTTCCAGGGAGGAGTTGCTTTCAAAAATAGCGGCACTTGATGGTATTTATGTTCCTCGTCTTTACGAACCCATTTATGATGAAAACGGCGACTTTTCGGGTCTGAAGTCTACCGGTACTAATGCCCCTGCCCAAATCAACAAGAGAGTTATTAAGGATCTTAATAAAAGTCATTTTCCCGAAGAATTTATCGTGCCTTTTGTTGAGGTGGTTCACGATCGCACTATGGTAGAGGTTATGCGAGGTTGTACAAGGGGTTGTAGATTTTGTCAGGCCGGTATGATTTATCGACCCATACGTGAACGTAAACCGGAGATCTTGGAAGAGCAAGTATCCAAGTTGGTTAAAAGTACCGGCTATGAAGAGATCTCTTTGTCATCCTTATCCAGCGGAGACTATTCTCACATTAAGCCCTTACTTGAAAATTTGATCTCCGAATATCAAGGGTGCGGCATAACGGTATCTTTGCCATCTTTACGAGTTGATTCATTTTCAATGGAACTGGCCAAAGAAATTCAAAAGGCCAGAAAAACGGGTCTTACATTTGCACCTGAGGCGGGTACGCAAAGGCTTCGTGATGTGATTAACAAAAATGTAACAGAGAGTGATCTCAAGGAAGTGGTGCAAGGGGCGTTTAAGGCCGGTTGGTATTCTATTAAATTGTACTTCATGATTGGTTTGCCCACCGAAACCCAAGATGATTTAGATGGAATAATCAAGTTAGCCCATGAAGTAATAGCTTGGGGAAGGGAATTTGGTACCGGAAGGCGGCTACCTCAGGTTAGTATTAGCGTTGCATCTTTTGTACCGAAGCCCCACACGCCGTTTCAATGGATGGGTCAAGAATCCCTGGATAGCTTGCGCGAAAAACAGAAGTATTTAAGGGATAAACTTCGCCACCCCGGTATTCGCTTTAGTTATCCTAGAGTGGAAGAGAGCTTTTTGGAAGCGGTCTTTTCCAGGGGTGATAGGCGTTTAGGTAAGGTATTGGAAAAGGCAGTTGACTTAGGTTGTAGATTTGATAGTTGGAGTGATTGTTTGAGATTCGATTTATGGGAAAAGGCTTTCGAAGAATGTGGCATTGATCCCCACTACTATGCTAATCGCACGAGAAACTTTTCTGAAAGTCTTCCTTGGTCGCACCTAAGTGCAGGTCTTGAAAGGGATTTTCTTTTAGATGAATGGAAAAAGGCAATTGAAGCTAGCGTCACTGAAGATTGTCGTTGGGACAAATGTTCGAATTGTGGAGTGTGTCCAAATTTGGGTGTGAAAAACGAAATTGTGGGGGACAATCGACATGGGTAAAGTTATTCGCTTTCAATTTACCAAAGGATCCGAAGTTCGGTTTCTATCACATTTAGATTTACTTCGAACCATGGAGCGTGCTCTACGAAGGGCAAAGCTTCCCATGGCTTACTCTGAAGGTTTCAGCCCAAGACCCGTTATGGCTTTTGGCTTTGCGCTACCCGTAGGGGTGCTTAGCGAAGCGGAATATGGAGATTTCGAATTTAGTGAAATTTTTGATCCGCAGGAGTTTATGACTATATATAATAAGCATTTACCCAAGGGGTTAAAAGTTGTAGAAGCGGAGAGGTTACCTGAAGGGGCTTCTTCCTTAATGAAGAAAATTAATACCGCAAAATACGAAGTTTTACTTCCCAATAAAGAAGCTAAAGAACTGGAATCGCGCTGGCAGTTCCTTCGTGGGCAGGATACATTTTTTGTTCAAAGGGAAACTAAACGAGGAGTTAGAGAATTAGATATTCTTCCGTTTTTGTATGATGTTTCATTACAGGGGTCTCGGCATGACGGCGTAATTATAGAATGTGTTTGTGCCTTGGGAAACGAAGGCAATTTACGCATAGAAGAGCTAGGGGCACTGTTAAATTTTAATCCTAAGGAAGTTATTATTACAAGAACAGGTCAGCTTATTAAAATGAACAATCATTATGGGCTTCCCATGGGGAATCGAGGTTTAAAATGGAAAGAAAGCTAGTTATTTCGACTTTGCTAAATCAAGTACAAGTTGGCATAGTTGAAGACGGTAGATTGGTTGAATATTACCTAGAGCGCGATGAACACGATCGCCAGGTAGGTAACATTTATAAGGGACGAGTCGCCAATATTCTCCCAGGCATGGAGGCGGCGTTTATTGATATTGGTACAGGGAAAAATGCATTTTTTTTCTTGGCCGATCTACCTAAGGCAAAAAGGAATGAAGGTCTTAAGGTAGGTGAGACTTTATTGGTTCAGGTTACCAAAGAGGCTGTAGGAAAAAAAGGGCCCAGGGTAACAAATGTGCTATCTTTGCCCGGTAGGTACTTGGTGTTTATGCCGGATCAAAATCATGTTGGCGTTTCGCGACAAATCGAAGACAATGAGGAACGTGAAAGGTTACGAGAAATCGGAGAACGCATTCGCCCCGATAATGTGGGAATAATAATTAGAACGGTTGCAGAAGGATGTACAGAAGCGGAATTATCAGAGGATTTAGAAGAACTCTGCGAAAAATGGTCTCAGGTTCAAAAATCTCGGCGTAAACAAGGACCTTCAGCCCTTGTTTATCGAGATTACGATTTAATTCACCGGATTTTGCGGGATTTTTATAATCCGAATATAACAGAAGTAATTGTGGATAGCGATGATCTGAGGAGACAGGTGGAAGATGAGTTAAAGATTCTCTCTTCTTCCGAAACTAATATGATTAGGCTTTATGAAGGTAAAACGAATGTTTTTACTCACTATGGGCTTAGTCGGGATTTAGAGCGTGCATGCGGGAATTACGTTTGGTTGGATTGTGGAGGGTATTTAGTTTTTAATCAAACCGAGGCTCTACTAAGTATTGATGTAAATACCGGAAAGTATGTGGGTAAGAACGACTTACAAGAAACCGTTTTTAAAACTAATTTAGAGGCAGCCAAGGAAATTTGTTATCAACTACGTTTGCGTAATGTTGGTGGCATTGTAATTATAGATTTTATAGACATGAATGAAGAAAGTAATCGTGAGGCGGTTTTGGATGAGCTAAAGAAATGTTTAGACGCGGATAAAACTCACACTAACCTTCTAGGATTTACCCGATTAGGTTTAGTCGAACTAACACGTAAGAAAAATAAGAAACTACTGTCACATATCTTGGCAGCAAAATGTCCCCATTGCTCCGGTTCGGGTAGGGTTCCCGCTGATGAAACCATTGCACTTATTATTGCTTCAGAAGTTAAATCTCACTCTTTGGAAGATGAAGTTGAGGCTGTTCTAGTTTATGCCCATCCAGCAATAGCTGCATTGATTATTGGACCATCAGGTAGCAACTTAACGTCATTGGAACAAAGGACCGGCAAAAAGATCTTTGTTCGAGGTGATGATACGCTTCAAAGGCATGATTATTATATCACTTCAGGTAATATAAAAGAACTTGAACAACGGGCATACCCGGTTAGTTTAGGTGATGAACTAAAGGTTACAATTTTGGAAAGACATGCGACGCACAAAAACAGTGGTCTGACTCGAGTAGATGGCTATACTATAGAATGCACCGACTGCGCGGCACTCGTGGGCAAAACTGTAACAATAAAGATATTACATTTGCACAAGACTGTGGGAATAGCACAGCTGATAAGTATTAATTGACAGGCTTAAACACAGGTGTTAAAATGGTTGATGTAGGTGCGCGGATTTATATTCGGCACTGAAACCGCTCAGAACAGGTTTCACTTCGTGACAAGGAATATACCTTGAAATATGGTTCAAAGAGAAATTTTTGAAACATATACCTGGATGGCGAGTCTTGAGGAGGGGGTGGACTATATGTACGCCGTTTTTGAAACAGGTGGTAAACAATATCGTGTTTCTACCGGAGATTTTGTCTTTGTGGAAAAAGTAGATGGTGAACCAGGAGACGAAGTAGTCTTGGATAAGGTTCTATTAGTATCTAACAAAGGCGAAGTTCAAGTCGGTAAGCCGTACATTGAAGGTGCAAAGGTAGTTGCTAAAGTTGCTAAGCAAGGAAAACAAAAGAAATTGATTGTTTTCAAGTATAAGGCAAAGAAAAACTATCGCAAAAAGCAAGGTCATAGGCAACCGTATACGAAATTATCCATAGAATCAATTTCCGTATAATGCAATGACAAGAATTGATTTTTATAAGACTGATCATGGCTGGCAAGGTTTTAAGGCCCACGGACATACTGGTTTTGGTGTTCATGGTGAAGATTTGGTATGCGCAGCCGTCTCTGCATTAACTAAAACTTCAGTATTAGGTTTGGTTAAGGTTCTGGGAATTACCTGCAAAATTGAAGAAGACGAGCAAGATGGTCTTTTACTATGTTTATTGCCACGGGGGCTTTCAAAAGAGGTCCGGCAACAAGCTCAATTAATACTGAAGGTTCTTTATGAAGGACTTACGACCCTTGAATTAGATTATGGGAAATATATCGCTGTGAAGGAGGTGCCGTACCATGAGAATTAATTTGCAGCTTTTTGCTACCAAAAAAGGTGGCGGGAGCTCTAAAAATGGTAGGGATTCTAAAGCTAAACGCTTAGGTGTTAAGAGTCACGATGGGAACTTTGTGACTGCAGGAAGCATCATTATCAGACAGCGGGGAACCAATGTTAAACCGGGTCTCAACGTTGGCATGGGTAGAGATCACACCTTATTTGCCAAGGCAGATGGTTTTGTTTCCTTTGAACGTGTGGGAAAAACAGGAAGAGCGGTCAATATTATTGAAGCCGCACAAGCTTAAATAGAATCCCCTTTGTGCTACGGTGCAAAGGGGTTTTTGTCAAAAGGGAGGATAACCATGTTTATTGACCAAGCCCGCGTATTTGTTAAAGCAGGTGACGGCGGCGACGGAGTGGTTCGTTTTCGTCGTGAAAAATATATTCCCGCCGGTGGTCCTGCCGGTGGCGATGGGGGTAAAGGCGGTAATATTTATTTTGAAGTAGATGAAGGTTTATCAACTTTAATGGATTTTCGCTATCGTCGGAAATTTGTTGCTCCATCGGGACAACCGGGGCAATCTAAAAAGATGGCAGGAAAAAACGGCGATGACCTGGTGATCAAAGTTCCTCCCGGAACAATTGTGAAAGACGACAGTACTGAACAAGTATTGTTGGATCTTACTATTCCCGGTAGTAGAGTTTTAATTTTGCCGGGCGGTAGGGGCGGAAGGGGTAATACCCACTTTACAACACCCACAAGGCAAGCTCCGTCTTTTGCTGAACGGGGTGAACCGGGCGGCGAACTTTGGTTGAAATTGGAGTTAAAGCTTTTAGCCGATGTTGGTTTAGTGGGATATCCCAATGCAGGTAAATCAACTTTGCTTTCCGTGGTATCTGCCGCCAAACCTAAAGTTGCCAATTACCCTTTCACAACCTTGCAACCTAATTTGGGAGTAGTTTCTTTAGAGCCCGGTCATTCATTTGTAATAGCCGATATTCCCGGATTAATCGAAGGTGCCCACCAAGGCGTGGGTTTGGGAATTGAGTTTTTGCGACATATTGAAAGAACTCGTATTATATTGCATCTAGTGGATGCCGCCGGGGTTGATGGTAGGGATCCTGTTGATGACTATCACAAAATCAATGCCGAATTGCGCTTATACAGTGAAGAATTGGCCAAGTGTCCCCAAATTGTGGTGGCAAATAAAATAGACTTACCCGCATCCGAGGATAACTTGGAGCGCCTAAAAAAGGCGGCGTTAGAAGATAATAAGGAATTTTATACAATTTCAGCGGCCACAAGCCAAGGAAGCAAAGAGCTAATGATTCGCGTCGATCAACTTGTCACTGAATTGAAGCAAAAGGACCCTGTCAGCGAACCCGTTGTTGAACTGGTGTTACCGAAAAAAGAAATTGCACCTGTTGATGAATTTAAGATTATACGCGATAATGAAGAATACGAAGTGATTGGTGCCGGCTTAGAAAGGCTCTTGCGCAGATTAGATTTGAATAATCCGGAAGCCATTGGTTATTTGCAGAACCTTTTCGAAAAAATTGGTGTCTACAAGGAATTAGCCGAATTGAACGTTCCGGAAGGGGCTACTGTTAGGGTTGGAGAATTAGAATTTGAGTATATGGAATGAGGTTAGGCAATGTTGACCAGTAAACAAAGGGCTTATTTAAGAGGCTTAGGAAACGAATTAGAGCCGATTTTTCAAATTGGAAAAGGTGGCTTATCTGAAGAGCATATTAATCAATTGGATGATGTTTTAGAGGCACGAGAACTAATTAAAGTAAAAGTGCTAAAAAGCTGTTTGGATGATGCGAGCGAATTGGCCGAAGAGGTGGCCCATTCATTGGAAGCATCAGTTGTGCAAAAAATAGGCCGAAGTTTCATTTTATATAGGGCTGCTTTAGAAGAACCGAAAATCCAACTACCATAAGGAGCAAGTAAATGCGAGAAAGATTTTTACGAATCGGAATAATGGGTGGAACTTTTGATCCGGTTCATTTAGGACACTTAGTTACAGCAGAAAGGGCCAGATCAGAGTTTTCGTTGGAGCAAGTATTATTTTTGCCATCAGGCATATCACCCCATAAGACTACGAAGCGGGTGAGTGAAGCTGAGCATCGTTATATGATGACATTATTGGCAACTCTTTCGAATCCCCATTTTGAGGTGTCTCGCATTGATATTGATCGGACAGGAATAAGTTACACTATTGATAGTTTAAGGATTTTGAAGGAACATTACGGTCCTAATGTGGAATTGTTCTTTATAACAGGTGCCGATGCTATTTTCGAGATTATGAATTGGAAAGATTCGAACCAGTATTTGGAGATTGCCCACTTTATTGCAGCTTCCCGTCCCGGTTTTAGCTTAGAGGAGTTGCCTTCGGACACAAGGGAATGGGTTGCCAGGCATCAGGAACGTTTCCACCTCTTACGTGTTCCCGCGATGGCCATTTCCTCCACAGATATTAGGGAACGCGTGCAGCAAGGTGACTCTATACGCTATATGGTTCCTGAACTGGTTGATCATTACATTAGGCGTCATGATCTGTACTTAAAGTAGATAACGATTGTGACCGGAGAGGAGGCGAACCATGCTTTCGGAAGAAGAAGTTATTCGAAGAAGAGCCGAGTTAGAAGAAAGAAGACAGCAAAAAAAAGCATATCAGCGCAGGCAGAGATGGATCTATGCACTAGTCATTGTTATGGGATTTGTTCTTATGTTTATTACGGCACGCTACACCTATTTGCGCGGCGTTGAAGACAAGGCCCTAGCCGAACTTCATGGTGATCGACTTTTGATTTTGTTCTTAGGTACTGATGAACTTATAGAAGAAAATGTAAGGGCAGATTCAATAATGGTTTTTTCGTTGGATCCTAAAACGGGAACAGCAGGTGTTCTTTCAATCCCCAGGGATACAAGGGTGTGGGTTCCGACCCGGCAAAAATGGGAACGTATAAACTCCACGTACGCCCATGGAGGAGCTAAGATGGCAATGGAAGCTGTGTCTGAGTTATTGGGGGTACCCATAGCTTATTACGTACAGACGGATTTTGGCGGTTTTAAGCAGATGGTCGATCTACTGGGTGGAGTTGAAATTGATGTCAAAAAAGAGATGCGGTATGTGGATCAATCTCAGGATCTTGTGATTAATATTTCCCCCGGTAGACAAGTCCTTAATGGCGATAAGGCTTTGCAGTATGTTCGCTTTCGAGATACTTTAGGAGATGTCTCTTTAGTTGATCCATTCGCAGATGAATATGATGGTAGAGTTGAAAGGCAAAGGAAATTCTTTGAAGCTCTAATATCTAAAGGTCTGAGTCCATCTTCTATTCCGAAGTTGCCTAGACTCGCCGTTCAAGTCTTTAGAATAGTTGATACTAACCTTCCGGTTGAAAAGCTCATTGACTTGGCACTTTCTGCATCAAAGTTTTCAACGGATCAAATAGAAACGGCCGTTTTGCCGGGTAATAGCAAGGTAATAGAGGGAGCTTGGTATTGGCTTGTTAATGAAAGTAAATCACAAGCCGTTATTGATCTTGTAGTATGGGGTAAGCCCGAGCCTTTAAAATTTATTGTGCTTAACGGGAATGGACGGCCCGGTGAATCCGGCAGAGTTGCAGATCACTTAGGTGGCTTTGGATTTAACGTAGTTTCTTATGGAAATGCGAGACATTTCAACTACGAAAATTCGCAAATTGTTGTTGCAAAAAAGCATAGAAAACGCATTGAACCTTTAGCTGATTATTTGAAAGCTTCTATTCAAGAGGTAGACGCAGATACGGTAGAAGTTCAGATAATTTTAGGACGCGATTTTAATCTCGACGATAGGAGTGTGGGAATTTGATCAAAAAAAGTGCCCAACTAGTTGCCAAATTAGCTGCACAAGCAGCAGATGATAAGAAAGCCGATGATATACAGGTGTTAAAGATGCCTGAAATCATGGTGGAGACGGAGTTTTTTGTGATTTGCAGTGCTTCCACCCTGGTACAGGTACACGCAATCGTAAATTCCATCACCTCTGCACTTGAGGACGAAGGCATAGAATTATTGCGTTATGAAGGTCGTAAAGATAATAATTGGGTGCTTTTAGATTATGGATTTGTTGTAGTCCACGTATTCTTAGAGGAAGATCGTCATTATTATGATCTGGAAAAACTGTGGTCCGATGCCAAGAGGATTCCTTGGTCATGAATAGTTCATACTCAATCTTAGCAAATTTTTACGACTCAACAATCGGTGTTGATTACGGAGAATGGGCAGATTATTTATTATCCCTGATGAGTAACTTTCATCATGTGCCACAAGATATCTTGGATTTAGGCTGTGGTACGGGTAATTTATCTCTCTTCTTCGCACGAAAAGGTTATAATCTGCTAGGAATTGATTTATCGCCGCAAATGATAGAATTGGCTTTGGCTAAGATAAAAGATGAAGATATGCCAATAGACTTTCTAGTACAAGATATACGTGATTTGAACTTATCCGGAAAGCAGTTCGACACTGTTATAAGTACTTGTGATGTTTTAAATTATATTTTAACCTATAATGAATTATCCGCTGTGTTTGAGGGGGTATATAAAGTCTTAAAACCCGGTGGATTATGGTTATTTGATTTAAATTCAACTAAAAAATTAAAGCAAATTTATGGTAATGAATCTTACGCCGATTTGCAGACTGATTTTGCCTACTTCTGGGATAACAGTTATGATCGGGAAAATAAGGTGGTTTCCATGGAACTTACTTTTTTTGTACAAACTACCGAAGGTTTATATGAGAGAGTTGTGGAAGAACATCGGCAAAAATTGTGGCTACCCGATGATGTGGGGCAAATTGCCGAGAACAGCGGATTTTCCCTGCGCGGATCTTATGATTTCTTAACAACGGGTCCTTGCAATCCACGTGGCGAACGTTGGCAATTCGTGTTAGAAAAACGTAAATAGAAGCACCGTGGGAGGTGCTTCTTTCGTATAATAAAAAAATCCTATATTTGTCGAAGAAAATCTAAAGGGAAAAAGATCAATTAGTGGAATAGTAGAATGGTGTTCGTGATAAAGTTCTCTATCCCAATTATATTTGTGGAGATTAAGGAAAGGGTGAGCCACTATGATAGCAAAAACATTTCCTCGTGGAGGGGGAGAAATACCTCACAGGAAAGCGGCAACCGAAAGTAAACCAATTGTAGCTATGCCTGCACCTTCCGTGGTAGTTATTCCATTGATTCAGCACATTGGCGCAATTTGCGAACCATTAGTTTCAATAGGTGATAAGGTGAAAATGGGGCAGAAAATCGGTGAAGGTAAGCAATATATTTGTGCACCTGTTCATTCCAGTGTTTCCGGTAAGGTTGTGGCCATTGAAGAGAGGCCGTCACTCAATGGAAATAAAGTGTTATCCATTGTTATCGAAAATGATGAAAAAGACGAACCCATCTCGGGAGAATCGAATAAAAAGATTCTTAAATTAAGCCCCGAAGCTATGTGCAAGACGGTTAGAGAAGCGGGTATAGTTGGCATGGGTGGAGCAGGCTTTCCTACTCACGTTAAATTCCAGCCACCGATGCCGGTTGACACTGTCTTGATTAATGGTGCCGAATGTGAGCCTTATCTCACTTGCGACCATCGTCTAATGGTGGAAAAGGCCGCAGAAATGGTGGGAGGTCTCTTAGCTATCATGAGAGCTACCGGTGCCGCAAACGGTATTGTATGTATAGAGGATAATAAGCCCGACGCCATTGCAGTAGTAACCGAGGCGATCAAAGATCACCCTGAATTATCTGTTGAGGCACTACAGGTTAGGTATCCTCAAGGTGCGGAAAAACAACTTATCAAAGCTGTACTGGATAAGGAAGTCCCCAGCGGGTGTCTGCCTTGTGAAAGTGGCTGTATAGTTAATAACGTTCATACGGCGATCGCAGTTTATGAAGCATTAACTGAAGGTAAGGCATCTTATGAGCGGGTTGTGACCGTTTCGGGCGGTTCGGTTGTTGATCCCCGTAATGTTTTGGTACGTATAGGTACATCAATTAAAGAGCTTTTGGACTTTTGCGGTGGTTTACTTGGCGAGCCCGGTGTAATAATTAGCGGGGGTCCCATGACGGGCCAAGAGGTTACATCGTTAGAAGGTCCGGTGGTTAAGGCCTTATCGGGCATTTTGGCCTTAAGTAAAGAAGAAGCCTTTTTCGATAAGAATCTTCCTTGCATTCGTTGCACACTGTGTGTCCAAGCTTGCCCCATGGGGTTAACTCCTAATCTTTTAGGTGAGTATTCTTCTAAGGGCATGTTTAAGAATGCGGAAAAGCTAAATATCGATGATTGTATAGAATGTGCACTCTGCTCCTATGTCTGTCCGGCCAAACGGGCTTTAATAACATGGATTATTGATGGCAAGGCAGGCCTAGCCGCGGAACGTGCTAAAGAAAAAGTTAGTTAGGGGTGAACTTAGTGCAGACTAAAACAGGTCCTTTTCTTCGTTCTACGTTAACCATAGAGAAAATAATGTACGATGTTTTATTGGCTCTTTTGCCGGCTGTTATTGCCGGAGTAGTTTTCTTTGGTCATTCGGCATTAGTTGTATTGCTGTTAAGCACATTAAGTGCGGTAATTACCGAAGCCATATTTTTGCGAGCACCTTTCACCGTTAAAGGAATCCTCGGTGATGGAAGTGCCCTTGTAACCGGTTTGTTGGTGGGTTTAATCCTACCACCCACAACCGCCTGGTGGATTCCTGTACTAGGGTCGTTTTTGGCAATATCCTTAGTCAAACTTGCATTTGGCGGCATTGGTCATAATATCTTTAATCCCGCGTTAGGGGCACGTGCTATTTTACTGTTGGCATTCACATCACAACTCGTAAAATTTA
Organism: Natronincola sp.; assembly: GCA_012838515.1. GTDB lineage: Bacteria > Bacillota > Limnochordia > Darwinibacteriales > Darwinibacteriaceae > DUPA01. The sequence continues at coordinate 13,074 of DUPA01000182.1, forward strand.
CTGTTCCTTTTGATACCATTACCGCAGCAACGCCGCTACTTACCAGCCGCAGCTTTTCGTGGTCACTTGTGTGGGGTAATGTGGGGGGGAGCATTGGCGAAACCTCAGTTATAGCCATTTTATTAGGTGCCATTTACCTATTATACAAGGGTCATATTAATTGGAGAATTCCCGTTGGTTATGTGGGGAGTGCTTTTGCTTTAGCGTTACTGTTAGGCCTAGATCCTTGGTATACAATCACCGCCGGTGGTTTGCTTTTTGCAGCCGCTTTTATGGCAACCGATATGGTGACCTCACCGGTAACACCTGTCGGAGAACTGCTTTTTGGAATTGGTTGCGGTGTTTTGACTATAGTTATTCGTCAATTTACACCTTTTCCTGAAGGAGTAACATTCGCGGTATTAACTATGAATGCATTGGCTCCAATTCTCGAATCAATAACAATCCCCACCATCTTCGGTGTTAGTCTAAGTAAAAAAACCCGAGTTCAAACGGGAGTTGTTGCAGCTTCCGTATTTGTCGTGTTGATAGGAATTCTATTTTCCATCAATATTATTAGACCTACTGTTACACCCATAATAAGTAATAACGAGCATTTACCCATTACTGAGATGCTCGGTAGTGCTGATTTTGAAGTGGTGTATGAAGATGGCGTTACCTATTATCTTACCAGAGATAACGAAGGTGACCCAGCAGAGGTGGTCTTGATCGCATCTCAAGGGGGATTTAATGCACCAATTGAATTCCTATTGGTTTTAGATAATAAACATGAAATTCAAGATATTAAGATTCTCGATCACAAAGAAGATCCCGGTTTGGGAGAATTGATTACCCGTGATTCTTTCTTAAGACAATTCGTTGGGTTAGATCAAAATAGCCCATTTGGTTTAGGTGAAGATATCCAAGGCATTACCGGGGCCACTATTTCTTCAAGGGCCCTAGCATCGGGCGTAAATAAGGCTTTCGATAAATTCGCCGATACATTCTATCCCCAAGAGGGTTCATCGCTTTTAACCGATGGCACTTACAAAGGAAAAGCTAACTCGTTCGGCGGAGTTTTAGAAGTGGAAGTGGACGTAAGTTCCGGCAAAATTTCCAGGGTAGAAGTTACCAAGCACACCGATACACCCGGCATCTCTGATGGTGCTTTTGCAAAAGTACCCGGAAGAATAGTCGATCAAAACGAAACTAAAGTTGACGCCGTGTCAGGTGCAACTGTTACTAGTGATGCCATCATGAAAGCGGTTCAAAATGCTTTAGATTCTGCTTCAACGGATCAGGTAGACCAGTCTTCAGCCGGCTTTGAGATTGCCGTTGATGATGGTATTTACCAAGGCTCAGCAAAGGGCTTCGGTGGTAATTTCGTGATGGATGTTACTGTGAAGGAAGGTAAAATCACTGAACTTCAGGTAGTTGAAAGTAACGAAACACCTTTTATTGCCGATAGTGCTTTGAAAAAGTTACTTCCTGCCATATTAGAAGCACAAGGTCCTGTAGATACCATAAGCGGTGCCACTGTTACAAGCAAGGCGGTTTTTGAAGCAATCGAAAACGCGTTAGGCGCCGGTGAAGACACATCTGAGTCCACCCAATCACAGAAGTCCTTCAACATCTCCGTTGGTGACGGTGTTTACCAAGGATCTGCAAAAGGCTTTGGTGGTGATTTAGTTATTGAAGTAACAATAAAAAGTGGAGAAATTACAGAACTTGAAATCGTAGAAAGTAAGGAAACGCCTTTTATTGCAGAGGGTGCTTTTAAGAGACTCATACCGGCTATTATTGAAGCACAAGGTCCTGTAGATATGATTAGCGGGGCGACTGTAACAAGTAATGCGGTAATGGAAGCATTAGAAAATGCTATTAGTATAAAGGAGGCCAGATAGCATATGAAAACACTATGGGAAGGCCTTTTTAAGAGAAACCCCGTGTTTGTTTTGTTGTTTGGACTAGTACCGGCGGTGGCCATAACCACAACAGCCATAAACGGATGGTTTTTGGGCGTAATTACGAGCGTGATTTTCCTGCTTACCACGGTCATTAATTATTTTGTAATCCCCCGCTTATGGGAAAGCTTGCGCCCGGTGGTTAAAATTGCAATAGTGATTTTGTTTACGGTGGTGATTTATACCATTGTTTTAGAAATCAATCCTCAAGTGGTTGCAAGTCTCGGTATATTTTTACCGCTCATTGCAGTAAATGCAATGGTTTTACAAGATCCAGATGAAAATAAGACTTTTGGCTTGCATCTGCTCGAAGCACTCGGTCAGAGCTTAGGGTTTATTCTCGCAATGGTGGTTTTGGGTATCATAAGAGAATTTTTAGGCTACGGTGCAGTTTTTGGTTACCAAATCACTAACGCTTCACTTGCGCCATTAAGCCTTGCAACCAGTGTACCCGGTGGCATGATCATTGTGGGGTTAGCTTTGGCAATTGTAAATAAAGTAAGAGACAGAGGGGGCGAACTCCATGACTAATGGTTGGGACTTTTTTGCACAAACCATAATTACGGGAAATTTAGTGCTTGTTCAAGGACTGGGTATATATGCATTAATAAAGTATACTGACAATGTGAAAACGGCAGCAAAAAATGGCTTGACCACTTTAGTGGCCATGGGTATCGGTGGTTTATTAGTGTGGATGTTTGAAAATCTAATGTTTGTATCCTTGGGTGTAAAAACGGGACTATATTTAATAATAGGTGTCGTGGCTGCTTTTAGCGCCCCAAGGATCTTGGGTATGAGAATTTCCTTTCAAGAAAATATGTATCAAAGTGCATTAGTTGGCTCACTTTTGTTATTAGGCACAGAAGGGGTAGTTGCAGCTAACAATCTATCGTTACCTCTCGGCGCGGGTCTGGGTTACCTTTTGACTTTGGTAGTTATGGCCACCTTGAGAAAGCGGTTAGAATTAGCTCCCATACCTAAGGCATTAAAAGGTGCACCTATCATTCTCATTACTGCCGGCTTGTTGGCCATTGCACTTTTAGGTTTTAGATTCTAGAAAAGAAAGGCCCCTTTTTCTTAGGGGCTTTTTATTTAGATCAAATTGTCAGAATAGGGAGGAATAGTTAAACAAATGTAGAATAGAGTTAGTGCCTAGGGAACAAGGAGAGAAAGAAATGCGAACAAGGAAAAAATTAATCCTAATATTGATGGTTCTATTGAGTGTGTTCCAACACGGCTTACGTTGGGGCTTAAACAAACGGTTAGGAGGCGATGAATGGCCGGATGCCGCTTCATCAGTGATTTACGCAGCAGAAACAGAAGAAACAAACTCTAGTGATTCCCATTGCCCACTGGTCCATATTAATACCGCAGGAATGGCTGAGTTGCAGACACTTCCGGGAATCGGACCAATCTATGCCGAGAGGATAATTATAGAACGCAAGGAGCAACCATTTCGGGAAAAACAAGATTTACTTCGTGTAAAGGGTATAGGAGAAAAACGCTTAGCCCAATTAATGGATTTAATCTGTCTTTATTATGAAAAATAACTTTTTAATCTTGTTTCTGTTGCTGATTTTAGGAATATATTTCGGTTCTTTAAAAGTTGGAAGTGTGTCGTTACTCTTGCTTTTGTTCTTAATGGTGGTTTTCTTTCTAGTTGTGGTGTCGTATAGAGGCTATTCTATAAAACCATGGTTGCTTTGGTTTACTATTTTGCTAGGCACTACAATTATTGGAAGATTCAATATGATTTCGAAGCAGGCATGGGTAAACCCCCATGAAGGTACATTTGAGGGTAAAGTTTATTCCGTTCAGAAGCTTGGATTTGAACAAAGAGTATTGGTAAAATTAGTACCCACTAAACAAAGAATTGCAGTACATTTACCTTTGGAAGCGCATCTAAGAACAGGAGATAAACTAGTTTTCACCGGTTTCATTTCACAACCTCAACGCGCCGCAAACCCCGGTGTTTTTTGTTATCAGAGTTATCTTTTTGAGCGAGGTGTCTACGGGGTCTCTTCTCCTACGGAATATCATCTGCAGGTCAGTGGTAGTTCAAACTTAATTGATCTTATAAGGAATAAAATAAGTACAAATATAAGAAATCATGTACAGGATCCATCTTTGCTTTTGGCTTTAATCATAGGAGAGCGAGGGGAACTGAGCTCCGAACGTAATGAAACGTGGCGCAAACTAGGGATCTCTCATCTTCTGGCAATCTCCGGTATGCATGTGGGATTTTTGGCACTAGGTCTAGGTTTTTTCGTTCGGAAACTATCCCTAAGACCTTTATTTAGTTTGTTACTCACGCAATTGTTTCTTTGGCTTTACATTATAATTGCAAGCTCAGGTCCTTCTGCGTGGAGAGCTCTATTAGCCACCATATTTAGTGGGTATGCAGGGCTCAAGCGATCGCGTCTTGATCCTTTACATGTTTGGTCTTTAGTAGGTTCTTTATTACTATTAGTGCAACCTCATCTTGCTTTTAACTCGGGATTCTGCCTTTCCTTCGCGGCATCGGGGGGAATTATTCTATGGAGCAATACGTTTAAGATCAAATCTAAAAATAAAATCGTTGGCTATATTTTAAGTTCTTTACTTGTTTCTTTAATAGCCCAGCTAAGCTTGGTTCCTTTATTGATACATTACTTTGGTGAGATTTCCTTACTGGCACCATTAACTACCCTTTTATTTGCTCCTCTAATTGTAGTTTTGTTACTGGGGGGGTTTGGTGTTGCTTTGGGCTTAGGAGCAGTTGGATTGGGCCTTTTTATAAACTGGGTCATGCATATAGTGGATTTTTTAGAAAACCTATTGATTCAGTTTTCGTGGCAGTGGCGACCCAATATATGGGGTGCATTTGAGCTTACTTTATATTGGTTTTTCTTTTTATATGCAGGATGGCGGCTTCGACGTCCGCGCATAACTCGGCCTAAAGCAAGTTACTTTCACTTGATAACTTGTTTTGTTGTGCTCATGTTTATAACAAGCTTGCCTGCGGTTCTGCATAAGCCATTGGAAGTAACAGCGGTAAATGTGGGCCAAGGTGATTGTTATTATATACGGACACCTAGCGGTCGTAGTATCTTGATTGATGGTGGTGGTGATTCTCCTTATTGGCAAAAGGTGGGGAAGAATGTTGGTAAAGAACGCCTTCTTCCATACTTAGAATACCGCGGAGTGAAAAAACTCGACTATGTAATTCTCTCCCATCCCCATGAGGATCACCTTTTCGGACTGTTGGCAGTTTTAGAAAATTTGGATGTGGGTATGATTATAGATAATGGTCATGCCCATAATACTCCCACTTATGAGAAATATCTTGATCTAATTTTAGAAAAAAATACGCCCCATTACATGGCGAAAAAGGGTGATGATATATACTTGGGCGATGGAATAACTATGCGTGTTTTATATCCGGAGTCGGTGAGAACTAACATTCCTTCAGCCCATAATAATAATTCGCTGTTATTATTGCTTACATATGGTGGTATAAGAATGATGTTCACGGGTGATTTAGAAAAAGCAGTTCTCCAAGATTTAGCCAATGATTTTACACTTGATTTGCAAGCCCATTTGTTAAAGGTGCCTCATCATGGTAGTGATGGGAGTTTAGTTGAGGAATTTTATGATCGCGTAAATCCCAAATGGGCCATGATTTCGGTCGGGTCCAATTCTTTTGGGCACCCAGGTGAAAGTGTTTGTAAGTTTTTAAACGAAAGGCAAATCAATTGGCAAACGACTTTAGATGGTCCCAAAACTTTTGAAGTTTGGTGGGGTTTGTGGGGAAGGTTTAAGCCCTCTTCATCGTGAATAGGTAACGACGGGAGTGATTTGTATGCAGAAGATCCTAAGACAGTTAGCCACCGGACCCTTACCGAGAGTTTTGCTAGTTCACGGGTCAGAAACAATTTGGAGAGATCGGGCTTTCAAGATATTGAAGGAAAGGAACTCCCAAGATGAATTTGCCGAGTGGAATTGGTCCACGCATCAAGGGGAAAAAGAATTTGATTTAGATAGCCTATTAGCGGAATTAGCCATGGTGCCGTGGGGCGATTCATCCAAAATTATTATTTTGCAAGAAGCTAACTTGATTCCCCCATCAATAATGGAGGAACTGGCACTTTGGCTTCGAGAAAATTCCAATGCTAATTTCTTAGCCATATTTCTTGACAAGATCGATAAAAGGTGGAAATTCTTAAAAATCTTAAACGAATTTGCAGTTGAATTGGATTGTGCTCCCCTAGAGGGTGAAGGTTTGATTCGTTATATTAGTGACTATTGTACCGAACGGGAAAAGACCATAAAAAGACCTGTAATAGAAGTCTTTCTTGATAGAGTAGGTCGTGATCTTATGATTATCAATAATGAACTTGATAATCTTATCGCTTTTTCCGGAGCAGACGAAGAAATATCTCAAGAAAGTGTTTTGGCCATAACTTCACTTAGCCCCGGCCAAGTGGTTAATGATACCATTTTTAAGATGATGGATTTTATTATGGAGAAAAAGCGGAAAGAAGCACTGGAAGTACTAAATTTAATGTTAGATAGCGGAGAACCAGCACTTAGAATTCTCCCTTTAATTGAACGCCAACTTCGGCTTTTATTAGTGGCTAAAACCAGTTCAACCGATCTTGATCATGCCGCCAAAAATATGGGGGAGCGAAGTTCGTTTCCTTTGAAGAAAGCTAGGGCGCAAGCGAAAAACTTTTCCACGGCAGAGATATTCTCGGGATTTGAATTCGTGCTTTATGCCGATAGAGAACTTAAACTAGGTGTGCCCGGGCAACAGGTTTTAACGGACTTGATCATTAAACTGACATAAAAACAAAACGCCACTCCATCGTCGTGGAAGGGCGTTGTTTTTTTATGCTTGTTTAGCTAAGTTTCTTGTTAAACGAGATTTTTTTCTAGCCGCGGCATTTTTGTGGATAATTCCTTTAGACGCTGCTTTATCCAAAGCCTTGATAGCCTTTTGAAGGTGGGCGGGAGCGGCAGATGGATCTTCCGCAAGGGCGTTTTCATAGCGCTTGATTGTTGTTCTCAAAGCCGATTTATATGCGACATTTCGTTCTCGCTTTTTTTGGTTAACTCGAATTCTTTTTTCAGCTGATTTACTGTTGGCCAAACCAATTCACCTCCTCAGGCAAAATTACCCTGTAATTATATCATTAGACGAAATTAAGTTCAAGTGGCGGTGTTTTACAAAATTTATTATTTTCAGGAATAAGCCTGCTTTTTGCGGTTAATCTAAAACAGAATGGAGGATGATTATGAACAAAAAATTTGAAGAAGATATTCTGTTTTCAAAATTCAATGTTCGAACGGATTTGGCATTAGAATCTCATCAGGCGGTTATCGAAAAAGAAGGCCCTCCGGAACTTCCCGGAGTTCGGGTACAAACCGAAGAAGAGGAAGGAATTATTGTCACAAGGATTGTTGTGGAAAATGATCTAGGAGCCCAAATGATGGGGAAAGCCCCGGGAAATTATAGTACATTAGAAGCGGAAGGCTTACGTCAGCACAACAGAGATATTCATGAAAGATTAGCCGCACTTTTGGCTAAAGAAGTGGAATGGTTTTTGGAAAAGGCCGATCTTGGACCTGAGGATGGTGTTCTGGTTGTGGGTTTAGGAAACTGGAATGCCACGCCCGATGCCCTTGGACCTAGGGTTATAGAGAACTTAATGGTTACAAGACATCTATTGGAGATGTCCCCACCTGAACTACGAAACGGATTAAGACCTATCTCCGCTATTTCGCCGGGCGTCCTTGGTTTAACCGGAATCGAAACGGGAGAAATAATTATGGGCGTGGTGGAGCGTACAGGGGCAAAGGCGGTAATTTGTATTGACGCTTTGGCTAGTCGCAGTGTGGAGAGGTTATGTAGTACCATTCAGATTGCAGATACGGGTATCAATCCCGGCGCGGGAGTTGGTAACCGCCGTTTGGCCATTACCGAAGAAAGTATGGGAATCCCGGTTATTGCAATAGGCGTTCCCACGGTGGTTCATGCCGTAACGATTATATCGGATGCCATGGATTTGATTGAAAAAGGCGAGGTTGGCGGCGTTGAGGGTGAAGATATTCCCGAAAAGGTTGCATTTGCTATTGATCCTGAGGTTCTTATGGGGAAAAAGGAGCCGGTTCAACAAATGAATTCAGGACCCAGTAAACAACAGCTGATAAGTGAAGTTCTAGAACCCTATATGGGCACTATGATTGTTACTCCTAAAGAGATAGATCAGCTAATTGATGAGGTATCAGATGTTATTGCCGGTGGTCTAAACACTTCCTTCCATGAAGGTGTGAGTTATGATGAGGTTTTTAAATATCTAAGCTAGTTGTTATTACGCGAAAGGGGTTCGGCAATAAAGATGTGCCCACCTATGGACTCCACAACTTCGCCATTCACCAATATTTGCACACTCTTAATTTCGGGAAATTCAGTTAGCGTATTTACGATTGCCTGAATCATCAAAGCCTCCAATAAAGCCCCACCATTAAAGTCGCTTTGAATTTCATTGCTAAAGTTTACTGTGGCAAGCCCTTCAAAAATACTCAAACCGATTAATTTTGTAGTGCTTGGCACCGATGCAAGCCAATTTTCCGTTGGTAAAGGTCCTAGAAGCAAACAGTTAAGTGCAGTGAAAGGAGTAAGTTCTTCAGAGATTTCTCTATTAACAGGTACTAAAAAGAAATCTGTTGGCGTAGATTTAACTAAAAAAATCACCGCATGGTTTAGTATTTTCGCTTCGTTTTGGCGGGCCTTAGCTAATGTGTAATATGTTTCGGACAGTTCGTTTTTGAGCGTGATTATTTCTTTCTGCAATGAATTAATAAAATAGAATGAAAGCCCTAAGCCAACTAAGATTATAAATACAATGAACTTTTCCACCCGTTTCACATAATCACTCCTTTAATAATAGATGATTTGCGTCATCTATCATATTTCCTTCTCCAAATCAATATATTTGGGAGGGGAAGAGGTGGTGAAATGGGTTTTAGGGTTCGTAGATTATTTTCCAAATATCGCTTCCGTACAAGGGTTTTACACAAAGAATTAGTTCTTTTGCCCCTCATTGTATTGGCGTTAGTCTTTTTTGTACTTGCTTTTAGTTCTCGTCACCTTATTTTGAGTGAACTGGAGCTCGAACATTCTTTAGCTAAAACATTGATTAGTAAGGGTTTGCCTAACACGGCAAGATATAGTTCGGAGAAATCACCAGATATAAAATTGAGGTCATTTATCTATTTGCTAACGAATTATGATTTACAGGATCCACTAAGTTTAATGGAGGCAACTTTACCATTAGGTCCAAGTTTAGGAGCGCAATTAAGGGTGTGGGAAGAGCGGCCATTTGTTTTTGTGCAAGAATTATCATTTGACCCTGAACCAACTCGTCCACTTCCCAAACCTCAAGTAGTAGATGAGGCTATTCGCAGAAAACTCACTGCACCAAAGATTTTGATCTATCATACACATTCATCGGAGATGTATTTAGGACGTGCTTTGACTCAAAAACAAGCAAATCAAGGCCATTACCAATTTCGTAGCTTATCAGACCCCACAATTACAGGCGTTATGGCCGTGGGTCGTCATTTAACTAATGCTTTAAATAAGATGGGCATTGAGACCGTTCACGAACCACGTATTCACACTTTGCCTACCATCAGTCATTCATATGCAAATTCAGAAAGAACTGTGAGAGAAATCCTTGGCAAGCACGATTTTGATATGGTGATTGATTTACATCGTGATGCGGGAGTACAAAGCCCAACTACCATAATTAACGGACGTAAGGTGGCCAGGCTAGTTTTAGTTGTGGGCACTGCTGAACGGATACCTTTGAGCCATCCCGAGTTTGCAAAAAATCTTGAGTTTGCTCAGAAAATTAAATCAATTTGCGATGAAATGTATCCAGGCTTAATGCGACCCATTCAAGTGCAAAGAGAGGCCAGATATAATCAGCATTTACATCCTAGGAGTTTAATCGTAGAATTAGGATCGGTGGAAAATACTTTGAATGAAGCTTTGTTAGCAGCAGAACTATTGGCCAACGTTTTGGTTAGAACGCTTTGACAGGAATTCTGCTCTCTAAGGCGAATCTTTTATGTTGTGCCATGTAGAGGAGCGAGGGAGATGGGGACGGAAAATAGGGAACAAGTGGCTAGAGCTGCTACCATTGTTATGTCAGCGATATTAGTCAGTAGAATATTAGGATTTTTGCGTGAGAGGGCTGTGGCAGAGGTTTTCGGCAGAACTGCTGTGACTGATGTTTTTTTTGCCGCCTTTGCATTACCCGATTTAATGTATCAATTATTGGTGGGAGGGGCACTTAGCTCGGCTTTCATTCCTGTTTTCACTCAATATTTGGCCCAAGAGGACGAAAAGGAAGCCTGGTATGTTGCTAGTATATTTCTCAATATAATCGTATTGGCCTTACTACTTATAATGGTCTTAGGTGTAATTTTCACTCCCAGTTTGGCCCCACTTGTGGGAATAGGATTTTCAGGTGAACAAAAGGAACTTTTGGTTCTTTTAATGAGAGTAACCTTTCCGGCAGTATTTTTCACTGCTTTAGCAGGACTTTCCATGGGTGTACTTAACTCTTACCAAAGGTTTACTTTGCCCGCAATAGGGCCTATAATTTATAATTTAGGTCAGATTTTAGGGGCTTATGTGCTAGGTCCAATCGTGGGTATTATGGGAATGGCTATAGGAACGATCTTTGGATCCATGGGAAACTTTGCTATTCAGTTTCCCGAGGTATTTCGGCGTGGAAAAAAATATTATCGTCCCACGGTCGATCTTAAACATCCGGGAATTCGCCGAATGGGTCAATTAATGCTACCGGCAATAATCGGACTCTCCATAGCGCAAATCAATATTATAGTGAGCCAAAATCTTGCTTCTACCCTTGAAACCGGTTCCATAGTTGCCCTTAGGTTAGCAAACCGGTTGATGAATTTTCCATTGGGTATTTTTGCCATGGGAATTTCCACGGCCATTTTTCCCACATTGTCGCGTTTAATAGCCAAGGGGGAGAAATCTGAATTTACTCGGACTCTATCGTTTGGTTTACGAGTAGTATTCTTTATAACCATACCTTCAGCAGTTGGACTAGCCTTCCTGAGAGTACCAATTGTTCGTTTATTGTTTGAATCAGGTGAATTTACCGCTGTAGACACATTGGCAACTGCACATGCACTTTTATTTTATGTTCCGGGTTTGGTTGCCCAAGCCGCGATTCAAGTTACGACCCGTGGTTATTACTCATTGCAAGACACTGTTACTCCAGTAAAGATCGGTTTTGTAACGGTAGTTTTAAATTTTTTGCTTAGTATAATATTTTTACGTACAACATCTTTGGGAGCCGGTGGTCTCGCTTTGGCTTTTTCCATTAGTTCTTTGTTCAATGTTGTCCTAGCCATGAGTATTTTAGGTAAGAAGCTTGGGGATTTAATCAATCTACAATTATTTAAATCGATCACAAAGGCAACCATTTCATCTTTGTTCATGGGTGTAGCGGTTTTCTTTAGCTCTTCATTTTTGAATGTAATACTGCCTACAGATAGAAAACTCGGTCAATTAGGCCAGACCTTCGGTGCGATTGTGATAGCAATCCTGGTTTACTTCGCCATGAGCGCTATCTTAAAGATGGATGAAGTTGGATTCGTATTCAATTTAATCAAAGAGAAACTAAATAAGAAAGCTAAAAAAGCAAATGAAGAATCTCACTTAAAAGAGCAATAGATTTGAAATAAGAGGTCACTATGATATAATAAGACAGCAAATTACTTCTAGTGGAGGAATTAGAAAAAGTATGACCCAGAAGAACATACGGAACTTTTGTATTATTGCGCATATTGATCATGGTAAGTCCACGTTGGCAGATCGCATTTTAGAATACACCGGAACCTTAACTCAGCGAGAAATGGCTGATCAAGTTTTGGACTCCATGGATTTGGAAAAAGAACGGGGAATTACAATCAAGTTGCAGGCTGTACGCCTAACGTATGAAGCGCACAACGGCGAAAAATACACACTTAATTTAATTGATACCCCGGGGCACGTGGACTTCTCCTATGAGGTTTCTCGTAGCCTTGCCGCCTGCGAAGGGGCTTTATTGGTGATCGATGCTTCTCAGGGCATCGAGGCCCAAACCTTGGCGAATTTATATTTAGCATTAGACCATGATTTAGAAATTATACCGGTCATTAATAAAATTGATCTACCAAATGCTGATCCCGAAAGAGTTAAGTACGAATTAGAGGATAGCATCGGGATTCCCGCTGAAGAGGCTGTCTTAGTTAGTGCCCGTACAGGTGAAGGGATCGGGGAAATGCTGGAAGCCATCGTAAATAGAATTCCCGCGCCAAAAGGTGATTCTCAGGCTCCAACAAGGGCGATGATTTTCGATTCCCATTATGATCAATATCGTGGGGCAGTTGCTTATGCCCGAGTAATAGATGGAAATATCAAAGTAGGTGACATGATCAAAATGATGAGCACCGGCCGAACCTTCGAAGTGAATGAGTTGGGTGTCTTTAGGCCGGCATTGGTCGCCGTTAATAATCTAGGTCCCGGTGATGTGGGTTGTGTCATGGCCAGTATGAAGGATGTGCGAGACACTCGCGTGGGAGATACTATCACGAATGCCAGTAGACCTACCACAGAGGCTTTAGAGGGCTATCGTCCTGCTAAACCCATGGTGTATTGCGGACTATACCCGGTTATTAATGAAGATTATGTTGCGTTACGTGATGCCCTAGATAAACTACAATTAAACGATGCCGCACTTACCTACGAGGCCGAATCATCTGCTGCCCTAGGCTTTGGTTATCGTTGCGGTTTTTTGGGTTTACTACATTTAGAAATTATTCAAGAACGCCTAGAGCGCGAGTTTGATTTAGATATCATCACGACGGCTCCAAGTGTGGTTTATCAAGTAGTATTAACAGACGAAGAGGTTATTGAGATTGATAATCCTTCGGATTTACCTGCAGTAACCAACATTGAGCATATCAAAGAGCCATATGTACATGCCACAATTATGGTTCCGGACGAGTTTGTCGGGGCAGTCATGGATGTTTGCCAAGATAGACGCGGTGTTTTTTCTAACATGGAATATATCACACCGGAACGTGCTAAAATCGATTACGAAATGCCACTAGCTGAGATCTTGATGGATTTCTTCGATCGCTTAAAATCGCGCACCAAAGGTTATGCTTCGTTAGATTACGAGCTAATCGGTTATAGGGAATCAAAGGTTGTTAAACTAGATATTTTACTAAATGGCAATCCCGTAGATGCCCTTTCTTGTATTGTTCATCAAGATAAGGCATTATCTCGCGGACGCAGTTTGGCCGAAAAACTTAAGGAAGTTATACCCAGGCAGCAATTTGAAGTACCTATTCAAGCAGCCATCGGCAACAAGATTATTGCCCGTGAGACGGTTCGTGCGTTGCGGAAGGATGTTTTAGCTAAATGTTATGGGGGAGACATTAGCCGAAAGCGTAAGCTATTGGAGAAACAAAAAGAGGGTAAGAAACGAATGAAAAGCTTAGGAAATGTGGAAGTTCCCCAAGAAGCGTTTATGGCGATTTTAGAGGTGGAATAGGTGGGTTAGTAATGGGAATTTATGTACACATTCCCTTTTGCGAAAAGAAATGCTACTATTGTGACTTTCATTCGGTAGTTGTCGGTGACCTAACGCATTTTGCGAAGGTTACTGATGACTACCTTATTTCTGTGCGTAAAGAAGCATTGTATTATAAAAAACAGTGGGGAAACAAATCACTATCAACCCTTTTCATAGGGGGAGGCACGCCCACTTCATTACCTCCACAGAAATTAGCTTCGCTGATTCGTTTTATTCTCCATGAGTTTCCTTTTGCGGAAAATCCAGAAGTCACGATAGAAGCAAACCCCCACACTATCCACTTAAATGATGCAAAAATATTAGCTTCTGCAGGCGTCAATCGAGTAAGTATCGGCGCCCAATCATTTCAAAACAACTTATTACAGAGCATGGGTAGGCTTCACCGCAGTGATCAGATTGAAAAAAGCGTCTTACGTTTCAAAGAAGCGGGAATAGATAACGTAAACCTAGATCTCATGTTTGGGTTGCCAGAGCAAACAATAAACGATTGGAAGGATACTTTAATGAGTGCCCTTTCTCTAAAACCCACGCATTTATCTTGTTACGGATTGATTTTGGAACCGGGAACACCCTTTGCAATCTGGGAAGCAAAGGGTATTTTGCGTTTTCCCACCGATGATGACCAAGCCGAAATGTTCGAAATTGCGAGGGAAGTTTTAGTCAAATCAGGCTATGAACATTATGAGATATCCAACTTCTGTAAACCAAGGTTTGAAGCTAGGCATAATTTGCTTTATTGGATGAATATGCCGTTTATAGGGCTGGGTAGTGGAGCCACCGGCTATTTAAATCGAAGGCGCTATACTAATATTGCAAAGATTTCTGAGTATATTAAAGGCTGGATGAATGATTGCCCTATATATGAACGGGAATCGTTGATTAGTGAAAAACAAGAAATGGATGAAACAATGATGGTGGGAATGCGTTTGCTCCAAGGAGTATCGGAGATAGATTTTATGGAGCGTTACGGAATGAGCTTTTTTGAAGTTTATCCCTTAGAAATAGAAGGATTATTAAATAAGGGATTGGTCGAATTGGTAAATGGTAAACTTCGCGTCACGAAGCAGGGGCTTTACTTAGAAAACATGGTCTCGGGTGCGTTTTTACCATAGCTTTCACCTCTTGACAAACGTAGGGCGAAGTGATATTTTATGGTTAAATAATGTTAGCACTCCCGCTTGGTGAGTGCTAAAGAGAGGGTGACCACCATGTTAAATGAACGCAAGCGTTTAGTTCTTCGAGCTATTATTGATAACTATGTTGAAACGGCTGAGCCAGTTGGTTCCCGCACAATTGCACGAAAACATGATTTAGGTGTCTCCTCTGCTACAATTCGTAATGAAATGGCTGATTTAGAAGAGACTGGGTATA
>DUPA01000183.1 GCA_012838515.1 Natronincola sp.
CTTTCTGTAATGATTTGCGTGATGGTGTCAAGGGTAATGTGTTTCAGAATGATCTGGGTGGGTTCGTTCAAGGGAAAGGCTTTGAAGAAAGCGTGAAATTTGGCATTGTGGGCGCGGTTAAACATCCGGAGATCCTTTATAACCAAGTGGTTTATTCCGGTGGTCCCTGGGCACAAGAACCAAGCCAATCCGTTGCTTATGTGGAGGCCCACGATAATCTTACAATCTGGGATAAACTACTTGCCACAACCGATCTCAGTGCACAAGAAGAACGAATTGAAATGATGAAATTAGCCCATGCCATAATTCTGACAAGTCAAGGCATACCTTTTATTCATGCGGGCCAAGAGTTCGCTCGAACAAAAGGGGGAGATCCCAATAGTTATCAATCATCGGATCAAGTAAATCAACTTGACTGGGAACGAAAGGGGGAATTTCTAGAATTATACGAATACACGAAAGCTTTAATTGAGCTTAGGAAACAGCGTCCGGCTTTTCGCCTCGCAAGCGGAAAAGAGGTTCGGGAAAAATTGCGGTTCTTAAAACTACCGCACCCGAATACTTTGGGTTATGCCCTTTGTTCACACGCAGGTGGAGACAGTTATGAAACTATTTTAGTTTTCTTTAACAGCAACTCCCACCGCGTGGCAGTACAGATTTCTTCAGGACCTTGGGAAGTTTTAGTCAACCACAAGCATGTTGGCGAAGGTTCGGCAATTGTGGAGGGTCCGCAAATTTGGCTGGAGAAACGGAGTGCTTTAGTTTTAGGAAGGAGGTAACAAATGACCAAATGGGTGTCTTCACCTTACAGTGAATATGATCGTTATCTATTTCACCAAGGTACCCACTATAGCAGCTATTCTTTTCTCGGAGGACACTTAGTTGAGGAAGGTGGGGCTCGGGGAGCACGTTTTGGTGTATGGGCTCCCAATGCCCGGCAAGTTTCGGTGGTAGGTGATTTCAATAATTGGGATGGTAGGGTTAACCCCCTTGAAAGACAGCCTGATTCGGGTATTTGGGCCGGCTTTGTGGAAGGTTTGAAAGAAGGAGATCTTTATAAATACGAGATCCTTACAAATCACGGGACCTTAATTCTCAAGGCAGATCCGTATGGTTTTTGGGCAGAAGTAAAACCAAAAACCGCTTCACGCCTCTGCGATTTGCAAAGCTATGAGTGGAACGATCAAAAATGGCAGAAAGATAAGGAGAAAAAACAAAGTTATAACGAACCAATGCTTATTTATGAGGTGCATCTAGGCTCGTGGAAACAGCATGGTTATGAGCACTATTATACTTATGAAGAACTTACTAATGAGTTAGTAGACTATGTTGCAGAACTAGGCTACACTCACATCGAACTTTTACCCATTTTGGAACATCCTTTTGATGGTTCCTGGGGTTATCAAATTATGGGGTACTATGCGGCCACCAGTAGACATGGCAATCCGAGAGATTTTATGGCTTTTGTAGATGCTTGTCATCAAAAAGGTATTGGGGTGATTTTAGACTGGGTACCGGGACATTTTGTTAAAGATGACCCCGGCCTGCGCCTATTTGATGGCACACCATGTTATGAGTATGCCGAGCCCCGCCGCGCCGAAAACAAGGGATGGGGTACAAGCAACTTTGATTTAGGTAAAACGGAGGTCCAAAGTTTTCTAATTTCAAATGCCTTATTTTGGCTTGAAATGTTTCATTTAGACGGATTAAGGGTGGATGCGGTGGCTTCTATGATTTATTTGGATTATGGAAGAAAGCCCGGGGAGTGGAATCCCAATTCACAAGGGGGAAGGGAAAATCTAGAGGGCGTTGCCTTTTTGCGTAAACTTAATGAACAAGTTTTCGCCAAGTTTCCCCATGCTTTAATGATGGCCGAAGAAAGCACTGCTTGGCCCTTAGTTACCATGCCCACTTATTTAGGGGGCTTAGGATTTAATTATAAGTGGAATATGGGTTGGATGAATGACATGCTTGAGTACATGGAGGAAGATCCCGTTCATCGAAAATTCCATCATAACTTGGTTACGTTTTCGTTTATGTATGCTTTTAGCGAGAATTTTGTGTTACCCATTTCACATGATGAAGTAGTTCATGGCAAACGTTCTTTGCTTAATAAAATGCCTGGGGATTATTGGCAAAAGTTCGCCAATGCCCGTGCCTTTCTAGGTTATATGATGGGGCATCCGGGTAAAAAACTGCTTTTTATGGGTTATGAGTTTGGTCAGTTTATTGAATGGAAATACGATGAAGATTTAGATTGGCATCTCTTAGATTATCCCATGCATAAAAAGCTATGGGAATATAACAAGGCTTTAAATCATTTTTACAGAGAAAATCCCGCATTATGGGAACTGGACACAAGCTGGGATGGTTTCTCATGGATTGATGCCAATGATAGTGAACAAAGCGTCTTATCTTTTTATAGAAAAGGCGAAGATCCGGAAGATTTTCTTATAGTGGTTGTCAATTTTACTCCCGTCGTAAGGGAGAACTATA
>DUPA01000184.1 GCA_012838515.1 Natronincola sp.
AATAAGCTAGTGCGTTTACATCAGAATAGTGCGTGCATCATCACTCAACGCGAAGCTGATGTTAACGAGAATATGCGGCGTATTATAGGTGTTTTCATGGTGGATGAAAAATTCATTGGTAAGTTGTGCGAAGACGGAAATATTACGGCCCATCCCAAGTACAGGCTTCGCTTGTCGGAGGATGAGGCGCAAAAGCTTCCTTTTTGGAAATACTATGTTAATGAGCGGTACCCACATAATATGACTTGGAATAGTGGAAGATCCCGGTACTTTGAAAATGTGTGGATGGCCCAAGTTTTACGCGATATTCTAGCCATAAAGTCCGCGCCGGAGGATAAGGCTTTTCTCGAAGATTTTCTTGAGTATTTTTGCGATATGAATAGGCTAGTTATGGAAGAAATACCTGAACCCAACGGTGCTTTAGTAAGGGTCAAGGTTGGATAAAGCAGAATGTAAGCAACTTCGCGCTATAGGACAATAGAAGCGAAGTTGCTTTTTTCTAGTGCTACTCCACAGACATTGCGCCCTCTAGCTGGGGTGAAATAGATTCTTTTCAATTAAATAACTTGACAAGGTAAAACAGACCATGATATTATAATGAAAATCGTAAATTGGAAGTTTTAGACACGGCTAATTCGTTACCAAATCAGGCTTGTTTAAGGAGAAGAGTAATGTGTGCAGAAATTGACCGCGCGGAAAAAGACTTTACATTTTTAGATATAATTATTTGCACAATCGTTACACCATTTTGTAACGTCTTTTCGGTTTTGCCTAGTAAAACTTGTTGAAGTGCTTACTTATTACTGGTACATGACAAGAGCAGGAGGCGAATCACCTCGGGCTCTTTTTTTATCGGATTTGTTTGCAAAGTAGATTGTAAACTGCTAGGAAAGGATTTGATTAAATGTCTGATACATACTGCGTTTTATCTGTGCTTGTGAATAATGAATCTGCCGTACTTGCCAGAGTATCCTCTCTTTTTTCTCGAAGAGGTTTTAATATTAAAAGCCTTGTTATGGGTGAAACGGAGAGACCTGAGATTTCTCGCATGATTATTACTTTTTATGGCGATGATTACACAAAAGATCAGATGGTTAAGCAGTTAGATAAGCTACATGATGTTCTAAAGATTGAGCTTCTAGACATGAGAACAGCCTTATCTCGAGAACTTTTGCTAGTAAAGGTTCAGGCTAAACAAGGGCAAAAGGGCGAAATTTTGCAGGCTAGCTCGGTTTTTAACGCAGACGTGTTGGAGGTGGCACCGGATTCTTTGACGCTGGAATTAAAACACGAAGGCGAAAAAATTGAAGGTTTCATTGAATTCTTAAAACCATACGGTATCATGGAACTTTGCCGCACGGGGGTAACGGCTGTTGGTAGAGAAAGCCTTGCCCTTGGCTAAGGGTAGTTTAGTTCCCCATATTTTAGATGAGTTTATGCAGGAAATTAGGGAGTTTTCTTGAATTATTGTAAGTCCAAAGACTAGCGACAACGGGAATTTAAGTTGTAAAACTCTTGGCATAATGCCAAATAATAAAGAACGCATATTGAGGACGTGGGAACAAAGGTCCTCGCTGTTCGGAAATGGGTGGGAGGAGATGACTTTGGAAAAAAAGAACAGAATTTACATTATTGATGTAACCAATCGCGATGGCGTACAGACCGCAAACATTGGTCTTTCTAAATTTGAGAAAACTATGCTAAACTACTACCTTGGACAAATGGGAATTTATCAAAGTGAGTTTGGTTTTCCTTCTTTAGAGCACGAGTGGAATTATCTAAATGCCAACCTGGAGCTATCAAAACAAGGGGTTATGGGCGATTTGATATTAAGTGGCTGGACCAGGGCCGTTGCAGACGATGTTTATGCAGCGGTTAAGCATACAAATGTCAAGCATTTAAATCTTTCCATATCAACATCGGAGATTATGACCAACGGAAAATTTGGTGGAAAAAAGAACCGCGAAGATGTCATCACCATGATGACGGAGGCGGTTATCGCAGCGAAAGAAGCGGGCATCGAAACAGTGGGGGTCAATGCAGAGGATGCCTCCCGGACTGAAGTATGCGATCAACGCTACGATGAAGATTACTTGGTAAGGTTCTCCCGTGCAGCTGTGGAGCATGGGGCTGATCGCATAAGATATTGTGATACCTTAGGCTACGACCGCACTATTTCTATTTATGATAGTGTAAAACGAATTGCCGAAGCGGTTCAGGTTCCTATTGAATTACATTGCCATAACGATCTTGGTTACGCCGTGGCAAACTCCGTCGAAGGTGCCATGGGCGCCATCGATGCCGGAGTCCCTGCTTACATCAATACTACAGTTAACGGTATGGGCGAGCGTGCT
>DUPA01000185.1 GCA_012838515.1 Natronincola sp.
AACTTGTGAAATTAGCACAGAGGGCTGAAAACGAATTCGTAGGTGTTAAATGCGGCATAATGGATCAATTCATTTCTATGATGGGTGAAAAAGATCATGCTCTGTTTTTAGATTGTCGTAGCTTAGAATATCAATTAGTTGAAGCACCATTTGAGAAGTTGGGGTACGCTTTAGTTGTGATTAATAGCAAAGTTAAGCGAGGTTTAGTTGACTCCGAGTATAATTTAAGAAGGGCACAATGTGAAGAAGCGGTAAGAGCATTGCAAAAGGATTTACCCTATATTACCGCGCTCCGTGACGTTTCCATTAATGATCTTGAACTTATTAATAACCTACCTATTAAGCTCAGGAAGCGGGCTTTGCATGTAGTGACGGAAAATCTAAGGGTTTTAGATGGTGTCAAAGCATTAGAGGAAAATGACTTGGAGACATTCGGTGGTCTTTTAAATGAATCACATGAGAGTTTACGCAAGGACTATGAGGTTAGCTGCTTTGAATTAGATTTATTGGTTGAAATAGCCACATCACTACCGGGTACTTTAGGTGCCAGAATGACAGGTGCCGGATTCGGAGGCAGCATGATCGCTTTGGTTGCTCAAGATGAGGTCAAAGACTTGCAAGCGAAGGTAACTTCTGAGTATACACAACGGACCGGGATATCACCGGAGATTTTTGTGTTTAGTGCCGCCCAAGGCGGGATAACCCGGAAGGTAGATTAATTTTTTGTGAGGAAATTTACTTTGGGTTTTTTTGGGGTCTGCTCTACCGGAAAATGGGGGGACAGACCCTACAGTTTTTTACATCGCGGGGAAATTTTGTGTAATTTAGCAGGAGTTTAGTCCTAATATAAAGAATTGATTTTTAACAGTTACAAAAGTTAGAACGAATTTAAATGTATGTATGAGGGGGATTAAATTGCTAAAGAATCTAAAGCTATCAATGAAGCTTACTATTGGTTTTGTTTTAGTCTTACTTCTTTGCACAATAGTAATCGTGATAGGAATAGCCTATTTAAATCAAATAACAAATACCACACAATTAATGTACGATCATCCCTACGCGGTGCATACTTCCAGCCTAAGTCTTCAGCGCAATGTTATCAATATCGATCGGGAGATCAGTAATATTTTAAATACTGCAGATAGGGCAAGGATGCAACAAAGTGTGGAAAACATTGGCGTACTTGAACAGGAAGTTCTTGCAAATCTAGACATCTTACATGAGCGCTTTTTAGGCGATCATGCAATTTTAGATCAAATGCAAGAGGCGTTCAATTTATGGAAACCCATAAGAGATGAAGTAGTTAAATTACAGAC
Source organism: Natronincola sp. (assembly GCA_012838515.1). Lineage (GTDB taxonomy): Bacteria > Bacillota > Limnochordia > Darwinibacteriales > Darwinibacteriaceae > DUPA01. The sequence goes on from DUPA01000185.1 coordinate 1,317, forward strand.
GTCCGGATTGATCATACAGGCTTTAAACCTTAACGAAAAAGAAAACGCAAATCAGATTGGCGTGATCGAGGGTATTCTATCGGAAATAGTGGAGTTGGCTGCAGATTCTTCATATAGCTTTAACCAAAATGCGCAGCGAGATGCCGTGGCGGCAAGGAAAGCTGTAATCACTATTTTATTAATAGTTTATCTCATAGCCGGCGCAGCCATTTTTTATATCACAAAAAGCGTCACCACTCCGGTTAATCGGTTATTATCGTTTGCCAAAGAAATCTCCCTTGGGAACTTGGCCGTTCAGTCAGTTGACTACCAAAGTAGAGATGAAATTGGTCAACTTACTCTAGCATTAAATGAGATGCAACAAAACTTAGCGGAAATGGTCGGACAAGTGATGGAGGCTGTAGATATAGTTTCGTCTTCATCGCAACAAATGTCTGCAGGTGCACAAGAAACAAGTGCATCAGTCGGAGAATTGGCCGAGACAACAAATCAATTTGCCACCGCCGTTAATCGTCTAAGTATGAATGCTCAACAAATGTCCGATTACGCGTCACAGACCCGCGATTTATCTGAAGAAGGTTCTGTGCAAATTAACGCAACTATAGAAACCATCAATGAAATTAATGAAGTGGTAGCCCTATTAGCCACAGAAATAAGGGCTTTAGGTCAGCATTCTGTGGAAATCGGTGAAATGGTCACATTGATAACGGGAATCGCCGATCAAACTAACCTTTTAGCCCTAAACGCTGCAATCGAAGCGGCAAGAGCAGGCGATCAAGGCAGAGGCTTTGCTGTGGTTGCGGAAGAAGTCCGTGAGCTCGCAGAACAATCGGCTCGGGCTGCCGGTGAGATTACCGAGTTAACCCAGCTAATTAGAGATTCGGCCCAAAATTCCGTTGAACGCACTGAACTAGGCACCAATAAGGTTAAGGAAGGTATGGATGTAGTAAATCGTAGTGGAGAAATGTTTGGACAGATCAAAAACATTATTGGACTTCTTGTAAATGATGTTTCCGAGGTTGCCTCTGCAAGCCAAGAATTAGCTGCTGGAGCAGAAGAGATGGGTGCCACCACTCAGCAACAATCAGCTTCGTCTGAACAGATGGCCGTTTCGGCTGTTGAAGTATCAAAAGCAGCAAGTGCAGTAACGAAGCAAATGTCAAGATTTAAAGTCTAATATTAGAACCAACATAAAACAATAGCTTACAAAACCCGCGGGTACTAGTGTCTGCGGGTTTTTTGGGTTCTTCTTGTGTGTCCACCCAGAAAATGGGGGAACAGACCCTCTAACTATCAACCACCCCCTAACAGATCTAACATTCTTGAACTATATGGAAATTTATAGTAAAATAAGATCATTAAGCATGCGTTCCATTGCAAAGGTTTACTAAAATTCTGTAAACAAAGGGATGATGTATATGAAAAGCCTCAGAACTAAATTTCTAGTTTTGGTTTTAACGCCCGTGCTTGTAATCTTCATTGTTGTCGGTACTTTTGTGATCAAGAAATTTTACGATAGCCAAGTACAAAATACTATTGAAAATACTGAAACACTCACGGCGAACTTTGCCGGTGAAATTGAACGAGAACTTAATAATGCTCATAAACTAGTTGATAACATCGCAAAAATGGTTGAAAGTCAACTTAGACAAAGAGCAGTCGAACGGTCAAACATGGTGACCGTTTTGCGTAGCATTTTGGAAAATAACGAAGCATTTCACGGATTATGGCTTGGCTTTGAACCGAATGCCTTCGACGGTGAAGACCTTATTTATCGAAACACCGTAGGGCACGATTATACAGGAAGATTTATTCCTCATTTTTATTGGGAAGATGGACATGTTAAGCAGACATATCTAATGGATTATGATGATGAAGAACTTGGTGCCTACTACCAATTAGCTTTACGCTCAGGCAAGGCGCAAATTTTAGAGCCCTTCAGTTACAAGGTAGGTGGTAAAGATGTGACCATGACAACTATCGCCATCCCCATAAAATTAGATAACCGGGTGGTAGGTGTTGCGGGAGTTGATTTGAGCACGGAGTACCTCGGCGAAATCACTTCTAGACTTAAGGTCTTCGAGAGTGGCTTCGGACGGTTAATGACTGAAAAGGGCTTTATCGTCTATCACCCCCAAAGCGAAAGAATAGGCGCTATCGGCGAAGAATTCCAAACTACTGAAGGTGCAAAAATCCTTCTGAGGGTCCAAGAAAGGCAAATTAGTGATTGGAACTATGCACCGGCACTTAAAACAATGAGTTTTAAAACATATTATCCCATTAAAATAGGGGATATTAATAATCCTTGGATTCTTGGTGCTGTTGTGCAACAGAATGAGATGTATGCACAGATTAAAGTAGTGG
>DUPA01000186.1 GCA_012838515.1 Natronincola sp.
AAGGCCTCCATGGAATCGTCTTTTTGATCATAAAGATAAAGCCTAAGGCGGTCACGATCGGTAAATCCGGACCCATTACTCCAATAAGGAATTTCTTCAAACTCTTCATAGCCTTTATTTTCTTTTTCAGAAAGGCCGGAAGACTCAGGCTTTTTAGAGCTGAAAACCGCGGTCAGAAGATATTGATCATTATGCAATGGCTTTATGTCTTGGACTTTTAAAGGAATGCGAAAAACTTCCCTTGCTTCGCCGCCCTGAATATTAATTTTATAAAAAACAGAAAATTCTTCGCCTTTTTTAGAGGCTTTCTTATCCTTCGAACTGCGTAGTGCTTTAAACAGTATCTCAGTGCCATTGTCAAGCCAAGTAAAGGCGCGTTCTTTATTGAGGGCAGTCAGTTGGAATAGTTGCTTATTAGAACCATTATATATCCAAAGGTTAGAGTCGTAATTGTTATTATCCATATTTACCCGGTGGACAGCAAAACAAGCATATTTCCCGTCAGGACTATGCTTTAAATTAGAAAGAAACTTGTAGTGTTTAAAATCATCTAAGTGTAAATTCTGCATAAATAATCATCTCTTTTCCGGCGTGATCTTTAGAAATCCTTGCCCACTATGTTCAGCATTAAGCTGGGTTTTTGTTCCGGCTTTGTCTGGATCCCCACACTCATTTTAAAGGGATAAAGCCCGAAGAGCTTAAATTGCCCACCTAGTCCCACTTCGTAAGCAAGCCTTTTTTCAAGTTTAGTAAGGGATGTTCCCATTTCAAGTGTTCCATAAAGATAAGGATAAACCAATCCCGTCTCCCATAAGCGGAAAGGGTTTTGAAAAGGGTGGATTTGCACACTCGGTACCATGCTGATCTCGTAACTTTCCGTTAGATCCCTTTTCTTTGTAAGTTTGCCACCTAAATCCACTGTAATCATTTTAGATTTGAATATTCCTTCGGTTTTTGCCGCAAGTTGCCAGCTGATTGGGCCTGCACTTAAATAGGTAGTACCAAAAGAGGAGCTCTTGCCCATTGGGGTTTCAGAATAGGCACCCCAGAGCAGGTTGTTTTCTGCCGGTTTACGCATGAAAACACCAAACTCGCCCATCATACTTCGTTTAGAGCGGCGAATGAATAACTCATGGCCTCCCATTTCGTCGTGGAATCCGTAGGCATACCCAAAATTGAATAAGGAAAGGGGACCGTGACCGATGCTTATGGCTACTTTAGTAAATTCATTTAGGGAATCAACAGTAATCTCCGGAATTAAAGTTAAGGGTCTCGGAAGCTTTAAAGCGCCTTTAGTCGCATTTTTAGTTCTTCTTTTAACTTCTTCTTCAGAAAATCCTTTGCTTATATAAGGTATAAATTCGAAGTTCGGATCTTGTTCTAAGATTGCATTCTTAATCTGATTCATGTGGGCTAAGCCGGCTTTATAGCCTTGTTCGATTAAGTACTCCACTTGTTCGAAATGCATATAAGAGGTATATCCCACTTCAGGAGAGATGAGTACGTGGGCCATTTCTGTATTGTTTTCAACATAGCCGTCAATCAAGAGCAAAAAGGCCAGTTCAATATTTGTCAGGGGATTATCATAATTAACTTTATCTAAATCCCTGGTAACATCAACGGCGATGATTACGTCGGCACCTTGATCATGGGCAACGTTAGCAGGAACCGCATTTTTCAATCCACCATCGATATAGAAATTTTCGCCAATGGGTATGGGGGGGAATAATCCGGGAATGGACATGCTTGCTTGTACGCCCAGACTAACCAAACCCTCATTTAAAGCAACTTCTTCGCCCGTTCGAAGGTTAGTCATTACAGAATAAAAAGGCATGGATAATTGTTCGAAGGTTTTTTGTTCTAAGAGTGAATTCAAGTAGTGTTGTAAACGGCCGGAATCAATTAATCCGCCTTTGGGCGGTATATTTAATTCAACTAAGTCTCCCATGTTTAATGAACTGACAATTTGTTGTAAATTGTCAGTGGAATACCCGGAGGCGTAAAGACTAGCAATTATACTGCCAATGCTAGTGCCCACCAAAAGATCAATTGGTATACCTTGTTCTTCCAATGATTTTAGTAAGCCTATATGGCTAAAACCCCTCGCGGCACCGCCCCCCAAGACGATGGCAACTTTGGGAGTCGCTAAGGCAGGGAGGGTTAGGGCTGAAATCAAAAGTATAATATAAAAGATTATATTGACTTTCTTAAGCATTGACATGGTTTTTTCCTTTCGATTTGCCATCGATCCTCTGGAGTCGATGTTCAAAATCTGATGCTTTTGGTGATCTAAGGCTCCAAGCAATCGCGAGCGCATGCTTGGTAACCCTTTGAGCAGAGTTTAAATCTTTAAGGCGATGCTCGTAGTATTTTGCCAATTCTTCATGGGCTAAAAGATCGTTTTCGTTAACTTCTAAAAGCTTTTTCCATAGAAGACATGCATCATCTAATTGCCCCATACGTTTATGAATTAAAGCGGTGGAGTGTAAGATTCTACTATATTGTTCGCCATTTTGACTGTGATTCCTAGCGGCTGTGTAATAAGCCAAACTTAGGGAGTAATCTCTAGTACTAAATGCTTGTTTAGCGAGTGCTTCTGCCTCCCACGGACACACGCATTCTTCCGGTTTTAGCTTGGCGGTAGTTGCGAGGCGATGGCTTAACGTGGCCATGGAAAGTATATCAATAACGTTGTGGTCTAAGACTTGCTTTAAAATATGCCCTTGCCCCGTATGCAAAAACTCAAAATAGCGACTGGGAATTTCAAAACCCGGAATGTCATCATGGCGAGTTATTCCTAAAACATGTGTTTCAAGACTATTTAAACTGCAGCTAGCGAGCTTGTGACGCCACAGCCTACGGGCCATATGCAACAAGTCAAGATGATCTTTCCCTTTTGCACCTTCTAAGGGAAGGCGGGAAATTGTGAATCTAGTTTGTAGAAGCGGCAGGTCAAAGGTCTTACCGTTGAATGATATGATAGTATTTTTAGATTTAAGCTCTTTATTTAAAAGATAAAGCATTGCTAATTCTTCATTATAATCTCTCATGAGAAACTGCTTAACTATGAAATTGCTTTCGGTGAAAGTTCCTAATCCTACCAAAAACGCGTAAGTGCCCGTCCCTCCGGCTAAACCCGTTGTTTCCGTATCTAAAAACAAAGCATTTTGCATATGAAATGCCTTTGGTGGTCTTTGGCCTAGTTTTTCTAAGCAGGCGTAACTGTTATTGTAAGCCTTGCCCAGTGCCCAATGACCATGGTATTCACTTAGGGGGAATGATTTTTCCACAACGTAACAAGCACCATAGGGTGTCATAATTTCTTGTCCGTCTAGATCAAGCCGCCGATTTCGTTTTTTCGAACTGTGTGGGCTTGCAGTATTCTGTCTAGGCAAAAACTTGCGAAGCTTGCTTGTTAGTTCCATGCAGCCTGACCTCCTTCAGTAGCTTAATTGCGTGCATTTTACCGTCAATCCCTATTTCTTCGCAGGACCAACACAAGAAGGGCAACCGGTGGGGCAGGGGCAATTATGCAAAATACTAAGGGCCCTTTCCACTAGATTATTATGGGCTGCATAAAGCCGTTCGCTAAATCCCACTCCTCCCGGATATTTCTCGTAGATGTAAACGGTGGGTTCCCCGGTAAATGGAGAACGGATCTGTGCGGTGACACCCAAATCGCTCGGCTCACACATTAACTCTAACGAAGCAATATTACCGAAAAGATGGGCAATGCCTAAAAGTGCACTTTGAAGCACATCCCTTTCGTAAGAAACCGAGTTTTCTTGAGGAATGCTAAACCAATAGGCTGTTGTATGCATTTCTTGCTCAGGAACGGAAATATTACCCCAGCCGAGATTTTCATGGGTATGGAATTTTATTTTTTTATACATGTGGGTTTTGGCAACAACCATAACCTCACCCCAGTTAAGGTTTACCTGAGGAGATTTAATCCGGTCAGAGACGTCTAATACTTTTAATTCCACGGCTAAATTGGCATCGGTGTAATAGTCTACTTTGACTTGACGGGCATAGGCTTTTTGCCGTTCCCAGTCTAGCTTATCAATGTGATATTGATTACTTTCATGAATATAAATGGCCCCTTCGTGCACAAGCATGGCTGCACTGAAGCGATCCACTTCTCCAATTACTTTAGTTTGTCCGTGGGTAGTGTCTATTATGGCGAAGTTTTCCGTTGAAGCACTGCGCAAAGAAATCTCCGTGGCCGGATAATTTTCACCCATCCAATACCAGCGCTTGTCCACTTTGCGTAAAATCATTTCTTCGCAAAGATAATTAAGGATTTCATCCGGAACAAAATCGCCGAACCGCTCACCTTGTACGAAGGGTAATTCGAATGCTGCGCATTTCAGATGGGAAACGAGAATATATAAATTATTCGGATTAATGCGGGCGAACTCAACCCCCTGTTTTAAAAAGTAATCGGGATTTTGAATTACGAACTGATTTAAGGGACTGGAGTTAGCAATTAAGATTGCCAAAGATGTTTCATTGCGTCGACCTGCTCTGCCCAATTGCTGCCATGTACTGGCGATTGTCCCCGGGTACCCGGTCAGTACCGCCGCTTGGAGTGAACCTATGTCAATTCCTAGTTCTAGCGCATTTGTGCTCACCACGCCCTTAACATTACCTACCCGTAGGCTTTTTTCAATTTCCCGCCTTTGCTTGGGCAAATAACCTCCCCGATAGGCCCTGATAGTTTCGGGATCGCCTAGTTTATGAAAGGATTTTCTTAAATAGGATACCAGTACTTCCGTGTCTAATCGGCTACGGGTGAATACTATGGTGGGAAGATCGGCCTTAATGACTTCGTGGGCCACAGCTTCCGCCTCTAAAAGGGAACTTCGTCTAATACCCAATGGTTTGTTGACAACCGGTGGATTATAAAAAACAATTTCCTTTTTGCCGCTGGGTGCACCATTTTCAGCAATGATTTTTACCGGGCGACCTAATAATGCTTCTCCGTGTTCTTGTGGGTTGGCGATGGTGGCAGATGTGCAAATAAATTGCGGGTTTGAGCCGTAAAAGTTAAAAACCCTCTCTAAGCGCCTCAGTACATTGGCCACATGGGATCCGAAAACACCTCTATAAATATGGAGTTCGTCAATGACAACATACTTGAGATTTTCAAAAAGTCTCATCCATTTGGTGTGGTGGGGAAGTATGCCGCTGTGAAGCATGTCCGGATTAGTTACCACAATACTACCTGCCGAACGTATGGCGATCCTGGCGTTGCCCGGAGTATCGCCATCGTAGGTATATGTTTTTAACTTGCCCCCAAGCTGTTCACTCCAGGACATTAGCTCTGCCACTTGATCTTGTGCCAGTGCTTTAGTGGGAAAAAGGTAAAGTGCACGTGCTTCTTCTTGTTCCACAAGTGTGGTGATGACAGGCAGATTATAGCATAGAGTTTTACCTGATGCAGTAGGGGTTACTACCACTACATCATTACCTTCTTTTGATGCTTTGAAGGCTTGTTCTTGGTGGCTATATAGCTGGGTAATTCCTTTGTTAATTAATAACTCTCGAAGTTTAGTGGGTAATGATGGTGGAAATTCAGCATACGTCCCTACTTTAGCAGATAAGGTATGCCGAAAAGTTATGTTTTTTTCGAACCTCGAGTTATTATCAAATATATTAAGTACTCTTTCCACGCTCATTGGTCTCTACCACCCTTCTCATTTAATCATAATCGAACATAAGTTTGTTTGTCAATGTTGTTTTTAGGAAGTTGTGCTCAAAAAAGAGGCGGCGGGTTTTAAGCCGCCACCTCTCAATTGTTCCCTTGTGGAGGAGATATCTATCTATTTGTGTACACTTTGTCTATTTTTGCCCAGTCAATTACGTTAAAGATGGCTCCAACGTAATCGGCCCTGACATTTTTATACTTCAAGTAGTAAGCATGCTCCCAAACGTCTATCCCAACTAGGGGAGTTAAGTCGCCTTTATGAGTCATGAGTGGATTATCTTGGTTTGGGGTAGACGTGACCACTAATTTACCGTTTTTATCTGTAGAAAGCCAGCCCCAACCTGATCCGAATACACCTACAGATGCTTTAGTCAGTTGATCTTTTAAATTAGCAAAATTTCCGAAGTCCTTATTGATTTGGTCTGCCAGTGCTCCGGTGGGTTCGCCACCACCCTTAGGATCGAGCATATCAAAGTATAGGTTGTGATTGTAAAAACCACCGCCGTTGTTACGCACCGCGGTTTTGAGTGCGCAATCGTCAATTACATCTAAATCAATGAGAATTTTTTCGATACTTAAACCCTGTAGGTTGGGAAGATCCTTTAGGGCATTGTTTAGATTATTCGTATAAGCAGCATGGTGTTTTCCATAGTGCAATTTCATGGTAGCTTCATCAATGTGAGGTTCCAATTGGTTAAAGTCATATGTCAATTCAATCTGTTTAAACATGGTATCATCTCCTGAATTTAATTACAACTAATTCGGTATGAATTGTTGTTGAGTCAAGTATACCACAAACTTTTAGCAAATGCAAGTGATTATCATTATCATTGAAAAACAGCGGTTTAGCTGCTTAATTATGGCGTCATTTAGTTCCCACCTCTAAATAATTTGGGAGCGGTCGATAGTGATCTACCCCTAAATAACGGCGTGATGGTGGATGTTCTCTATATTTAATATTGATCCAAGTTTTTACCGTTAAACCCGGGACTCCCGGAATAAAACGTTTTTCTCCCGTGTAAAGCTGAGAGTTTTTACGCCGAATGGTCCATGTCGGGATTTCACCCAATTCTTCAAAACACCATTCAATCAATGGTGGATCATAATTCCCGTATAGGGCGGCATAAAGCGTGTTGTCTTCAACGGAAGCCCATAAAATGACGGGCTGTTCTTTATCGTTTACAAATCTTAAATCTTTGCTACCCCACAGTACGGTTGCATCCCTTCCCGGGGGGGCATAGGGTACCGGCATACTATGGGGATGCCTTTCCACTAATCGAAGGTCTCCGTGAATTGCTAAATTATATATTGTGGTTGCAACCTTGCAGATTCCACCGCCAATGGTTGAATTAACTTGACCGTTTACATACAGGGGGCCTTCTTTGAATCCCCTTGATACGGTTCGAGGCCCGATTGCTTTGTTTAAAGAAAATACTTTGCCGGGTAAAAGTACATTTCCGCATAAATAATTGGCCGCGGTGGTAACGTTGTGTGCTTCGTCTAAGAAGGGTGTGGGAAGGGTGGTGCGAAAAGCGGTTATAAAATTATCTGCGTCATACCTTGTTCGTAAATCTCTTAGGTCCAGCGGCGGGTTATTAAACCAAGGTAGATCTGTTTCCTTTATAAGTCCGTATAAAACTTCGCCTCCGCCCGCTCCCACCCTTGCACTTGTGGTAGACGTTGTTTCGGTATACAAGTGAGCGATGCTGTCTTCAGACCATATTTCCCTGGGAAGAACGGAAGAACAATATTGTACCGGATTAAGGTTGTTTGTTACCAATATATAGAGAATTATTATTAGTAAAACCATAAAGTGTTTTTTCTTAGTGATCACAAAGTTGCCTCCTTTGCGCTACTATGTTTAACAATATGTATAAACTAAATCGTTAATTACATACTTAAGCCCCACGGCCAAATTAACCATTCTATTGGAGGGTTTCGATGGATTTTGTCGAATAATTGTGTAATTGCTGATTTTTCGGTTTTTTAAAGGAGATACAATTATGGTTATTGGTATTTTAAGTGTAGCCCTTATTATTTTGGGGGTCCGGTATTATGAATTACACCAAAAATATACCAGGCTAGAAATGGAGAATGTGAAACAAGATCAGATGCTTGTGAGGGATGAAATCAGGCAAGATCAAACGGAAGAATTAAATTTTTTCGACTCTTTAACGGGGCTTTATAATCGTGATGCATATGTCCATAAAGTTCCCAGACTTGACACTCCCGGAAAATTACCCATTTCCATAATGGTGGGAGATTTAAATGGTCTTAAACTGACCAATGATATATTCGGACATTCGGTTGGAGATCAATTGTTGATTGCTGTGGCTAAGGTTTTTAAGGATGTTTGTCGACCTCAAGATTTAGTTTTTCGTTGGGGTGGCGATGAGTTTGTTGTCTTGATGCCTAACACCGATTTTCAGGAGGCGCTAAGTTTAAAAAATAACTTGCTTGAATTTATGGATAAAGAGACGATTGATCCGATAAAACTTCATATTTCCATTGGATGTACAACTAAAACGGAACCTGATCAAGATTTTGAAATGATTTTTCAAAGGGCCGAAGAAGAGATGTACTGGAATAAAACTATCGGTCAATCGGGTTTTCAAAAAGGCACCCTCGAGAGCATTATTGCGGAGCTTCATGGGCGTAGTCCGGCGGAAAAGTATCACGCCGAAAGGGTAAGTGAGTTAGCCGAAAGCTTCGGACGGTTTTTAAATCTTTCCGAAGATAGATTAAGGCAAATTCGTGTGGCCGGATATCTCCATGATATTGGTAAAGTTGGTGTAGATGCTGAGCTTTTAAACAAACCTTTTCCCTTAAAGCCATCCGAACAGGTGGAAATGAAGCGCCATCCTTTAGTTGGTTTTCGTTTGCTGAGCTATTTCGAAGAAACGGCTGATCTTGCCGCTGCTGTTTTAGCCCACCATGAAAGATGGGATGGCGAAGGTTATCCCAAGGGTGTTGTAGGTAAGGAAATACCCTTTATAGGAAGATTGTTAGCTATTATTGAAACTTATGATCGTGTCTTAAATGATCCTTTTGCACAAAAATTCACTGCAGAACAAGCCTTGCAACTAATAGGCGATGGGGCAGGGTCAAAGTTTGATCCCCAGTTAACAGAGTCCTTTATAAAGATGATTAAACAAAATTAAAAGCCCGGTTTTCACCGGGTTTCATTATTAAGACTTTCCGAAAATAGAAGGTTTTCTGTCTTGAAATAAAGAACCAAGATGCTAGAACTAAAAATAAATGTTTGATTTTCATTGTATCCAGAACACATGTTTGGTATAATGTGTGGGAGAGATATTGATTCAGGAGTTGATGTCTTATGAAATTTGCTATGGGGGAGCTTTTTTGCGGAGCGGGAGGTCTGGCTCTCGGATCAAAAAGGGCCCAGATTATGGCTCCAGGAGCTAGGACGTTTTCAATTGAGCATGTATGGGCAAACGATTTTGATGAATGGGCATGCGCAAGTTATGCCCATAACATTATGAATGGTTGCTCCGACAAGGTGTACGGTGTGCCCGTTCAAGAGCTAAAGATTGAACAATTGGATAGGATTGATGCGTTTGCATTTGGCTTTCCATGCAATGATTATAGTATAGTGGGGAAACAAAAAGGTCTAGAT
>DUPA01000187.1 GCA_012838515.1 Natronincola sp.
CGAAATTTTGATCTAGTCGATATTTCCCCTCTTTTACAGGATAAGACGGTTAAGATATTAAAGGGTCAAAAACGAGAAGTCGGTATGTATACTAACGATGCATTGATTTCCGTACCTAAAGGTATTGAAGATAGCGTAAGTGTGGGTATCCAAACAAGCAAGTTAGAGGCACCAATTGCAAAAGATGCTGAAATTGGTACATTGAGTATTTTTATGGATGAAGAACTTGTGAAAAAAGTTCCGCTATTGGCATCTGAAGACGTGGCCAAAGGTAGTTGGATTAGGGTGGCTTGGGACAGTGTTGTTAAATTCTTTCAAGATTTAATTAAGCGGGCTTAAGAACAAGAAAAAAGACTTTCTCCTGTGAGTTAGTCTTTTTTATGTTCAAAATATTAAAATATACAAAGGGTTATTACGGTTTTCGTAGAAAACACAAAGTATAATATTGAATTAAGTAAGGGAAGTGTGGAAAATGTCGCAATTTGTTTTAGATGATTTGGACAAACAGATCTTGGCCCACTTACAGGAAGATGGTCGAACTACATTTGTGACATTAGCGTCACTTTTAGGCGTCTCAGAAGGGACCATTCGAAAAAGGGTCAAGCGCTTGGAAGAAGAAAGAGTTATGTTCACAATGGGTGTTACGGATCCTTTAAAAATGGGTCTCGATACTGTGGCTTTTATTTGGTTTAAAATTGATCGCCATTATATGGAGTCGGTAATGGATTCATTGCGTGCATTAGAGGCTGTACGGTATCTAGTGGTAACCACAGGTGGATATGATCTTGTTGCTATGGTGGTTTTGCCTAATCGTACAGAATTAATTAGTTTACTCAATGAAGAAATGGCCCGGATTTCCGGGATCATTAGCACTGAAACTTCCATTGTTTTGCAAATTCACAAGCAAATTCATGATTGGACTCCTTTTAATGAATATAAGCAAACGGAGGGAACAAAATGAGTGCTGTTGTCCTAGATGATTTCGATCGCGAAATTATTAGGTTATTGCAATACGACGGAAGAATGCCTTTTTTGACGATCGCCAACAAGCTAGAACTTGCGGAAGGAACAGTGCGTAGACGTGTTTCCCGATTGCTCGATGAGGGCCTCCTACGTATTGTGGGGATTACTGATCCGTTTAAGGTCGGATTAAACACTGTTGCCGTTGTGGGTATGAAAGTAGATCGTGGTAGAATTGATGCAATTGCCCAAGAATTAAGTGCCTTAAACGAGGTAAGGTATGTTGCTTTATCCACCGGGAATTATGATTTGGTCGTAGAAGTTGTTGTTTCCAGTAATGACGAGTTACTCATCTTCTTAGTAGATACTTTAAAGTCGATTCCGGGAATCAATAATACCGGAACATCGATAGTGTTAAAAGTCGTTAAGCAAAATCTAGCGTGGGACGTATAGTTAGACCATAAATTGCTCGTTATTTTCAAATCTATATTGTAAGGCTTCGGCCATATGGTCTAATGTAACTTCATTTGCTCTACTCACTAAGGCAATGGTTTTTGCCACCTTATGGGTATTTTTAAAACCGCGTACGGAAAGGTGCAGTGTTTTTTGGGCATTGTACAGAAAATCCATGGCTTCGGAGCTTGCTTTAATTTGTTTTGGTATTATAGATCCCTTGGTCTTTGTAGGCCAAGGGTTTGCTTCTTTTTGAAGTTCTTTTTCTGATAAGGGGCTCAGGTAACAAAAAAGATCGAATCGATCCATTAGGGGTCCTCTAAACTTTCGCCTATAACGGTTTAAGTCCCTAGAGTTGCAGGTACATAGACGAATGGAGCTACCGTAATATCCGCAAGGACAGGGATTGGCCGTAGCAATCATCCAAAAATCCGCGGGATAGGTCAAAGTGTAATCGGCTCTTGAAATCGAAATCCTTTTTTGGTCAAGTGGTTCTCGAAGGCTTTGTAATGTTGCTTGGTTAAATTCAGGAAATTCATCTAAAAGTAATATACCGCTGTGGGCAAGGGTAATTTCCCCGGGTTTCCCCTTCTTTCCACCAATTAATGCCGATTGAGAAATGCTATGATGTGGCGTTCTTACCGGCCTTCTATTAATAAACTTGACCTCACGATTTATTGTTGCATCCGCTCCATAGATTTTGTTAAGAGTAACTATTTCGTCTCGGGTTGGAGGTGGCAAAAGATGCACGGCATTAGTTGCTAAAAGAGTTTTACCCACCCCCGGAGGACCCACTAGGATTATATGATGTCTACCTAGTGCAGCTATTTCCAATGCTCGTTTAGCCTGCTCTTGCCCTCTAATCACGGGGGATTCATGTGAAGAAGCCGTTGATATGTGAACATGGGATGGATTATTAGGTGTACTATTACCGTTTAAAATAGAAACCAATTCTTTAAGGGAAGACGAGAACAAAAAGATATCATCATCTAGCAGTTTAGTTTCTTCGAAATTTCCTATTGGTAAAATAAGACGAAATTTCAGTTGATGGGCGAGTTCGGCAAGGGAAAGTATGCCTGAAATGGATTTTAATTTTCCACTTAAGGATAATTCTCCCGCAAAAATTGAATTTTTTATTGATAGGGGATTGATGATTCTTTCATGCGCAAGTATGCCCAGCGCAATGGGGAGATCGAATGAAGCGCCGTCTTTACGGTAGTGTGCCGGTGCCAAATTTACGATTACCTTTTGGCTTGGGAACTTAAAACCTGAATTGCGTAGTGCTGAGCGTACTCGCTCCCTACTCTCCTTTACAGTCTTACTAGGTAAGCCCACAATTTCAAATCCGGGTAAGCCCGGCCTAATATCAACTTCCACATCGATGGGGAAACCCTCTATGCCCATGGTAACCCCACTCTTAATTACAATCATGCAAAAACCTCCTTGACAGAATTATCTGAATATTGGTATATTTGACATAAGCAAAACAACTCCTCTTTAACATAGAAATTTTCTTTCGCGGAATGCTAGTAAGAGAAAGAAAGGGGAGAGTTTGCTTGTATTTAGATATAGGATCAACAAGGATATTCCATTGTCCAATATGCGAGGTGGATACCCCACATTGCGTTAAGGGTAAAAGGGAGGCAATGTATGGTATTATTTGCACAAACTGTCAAAACGGATCAGTTGTGAGTGATCTAGATTTGAGAATCTATCAGCTCAAGTGGGAAGAAGAATTGCAGGCAATATTAGATAGTTTAGTTGAGTATCCCATAGACGATGAAGGTGATGCCGACGATTAGGAGTGGTTTAATGAAATGGAGTTCACGGCAATATTTTATTGCTTTAAATATGGTTCCGGGCATTGGTGGAAGAAGGCTACAGGTGCTAGAAAAGCATTTCGGCTCTCTAGCAAATGCGTGGCATGCGCCAAGGGAAGAATTATTCAAAGTAAAGGGTATCGGACAGAAGATTATTGAAGGTTTTGAAAGAGCAAAACCAAATATTTGTCCTATAAAAGAAGAAGAATGGGCTAGGCGACTAAATGCAAGGATAATTACCCTTTACGATGATGAATACCCCGGATTTTTGCGTCGTTTAGTGGTTCCGCCACCGGTTCTTTATGTGGCCGGTAGATTGGCAACGGAAGAAGGCATTGCAGTAGTCGGTTCCAGACGTCCAAGTGCGAGGGGAATAACACACTGCAAGGCATTTACCGGATACCTAGCTAAGCAAGGACAAGTAATCGTTAGTGGGCTGGCTAGGGGGATAGATTTTTATGCACACATGGAGGCGCTAGAACGAAATGCTCCGACCATCGCGGTCGTAGGTTCAAATTTCGGGAATCTTTATCCATCTGATCATAAAAATTTAGCCCGTAGGATAGTACAAAACAAGGGTGCTGTTGTCACCGAATTTTCCAGCCGTTGTTCCACCGTTCCGGGTAATTTTCCCCGTAGAAATAGGATTATTGCCGGTTTATCAAAGGGTGTCTTGGTGGTTCAGGCGGGGCTCAAATCAGGTGCATTGGGAACTGCCGACTGGGCCTTAGAGTTAGGCATAGAAGTATGGTCAATTCCGGGGGAAATTCATGACCCGCTTAAAGTTGGAAACCACAATTTAATAAAACAAGGCGCTTTTCTTGTTACAGATCCACAGGAATTATTAACTAATGAACCAATAATTGAGAAAGGTGGATTTGCGCAGTCCGTCGAGTCGCTATTTGAGGCTGGGTGTCATGCTAACGAAATTGCCGCCAGATTAAATCTCCCAATTAGCCAAGTTCTAGCCGAATTATCGATTCTACAAGTCGAACTAAAGCGAAAGGTTTCGAGGTAGTGTTGCATAATATTGATAGAACAACTATAATGATGATGATTCCGAACTGGAAAAGGGAGATTTATGTGAATGAAAGCAAGTTAAGGCGAATAGCCTTAGTACTTAAAATGTTAAATTGTGATGGTAAACTAGAAAGTTCCCTTATAGATAAGGGACTTTCCATAGACGAGTTAAATGAGCTTGTTCAAGTTTTGGATTTTGATTACCTTTCGAATCAAACCTTCCCTTGGGATAACGCTGATCAAGGGAGTACCAACAGAATCTTTAACTCGTGGGAAAAGACTTTTTTAACTAATGAAGCCCAGATGTTACTATTGGCAGCATTATACAGCAATGCTATTTCCACAAATGAACTGGAATCGGTATTATCCCTTGCCCAGATGCAACCAAATGGTTATTTTGATGTTGAAAGTATTTGTGCTTTGTTAGAGACAATTATAAGTGATCGCGAAACGGCATCACTATTTTCTGTATTTCTTGATACTCATTGATTTAAATGGCACGGAGGTGGCTCATTGAGCACATTAGTTATAGTTGAATCCCCGGCAAAAGCACAAACTATCAAAGGGTTCTTGGGCAAGAATTATATAGTTAAAGCTTCGTTAGGACATGTCAGGGATTTACCGAGAAGTAAATTTGGTGTTGATGTGGAAAACAATTTTGCTCCCCAGTATATTACCATCAGAGGTAAGGGACCGGTTTTAAAGGAATTAAGAGATGCGGCCAAAAAGGCGGATCGCATTCTTTTAGCAACCGACCCCGATAGGGAAGGGGAGGCAATTGCTTGGCACTTAGTTACAGCCTTAAAAATAGAAGAAAAAAACTGTCGTATTGATTTCCGTGAGATTACGAAAAATGCCGTGAAGAAATCAATTAAGGAGCCCAGACCCATTGCGCAACCTTTGGTTGATGCCCAGCAAGCAAGGCGGGTTTTAGACCGTATGGTTGGTTATGAACTATCGCCGCTTTTGTGGGCTAAGGTGAAGCCGGGTTTAAGTGCCGGAAGGGTGCAGACAGTAGCGGTAAAGATGATAGTAGACCGCGAGCGTGAG
>DUPA01000188.1 GCA_012838515.1 Natronincola sp.
AAACAATGATAAAACTGTTTTTCTTGGTTTACAGAAAAAGATGCGGTCTTTTCATCATGAAACGGGCAAAGCCCTAAAAAGTTGCGTCCGGATTGCTTAAGCTCCACACGTTGCCCGATAACATCCACGATATCAAACGAAGATTTGACCCGTTCAATCCACTCATCAGAAAAGCGAGCGATTGTCTTCACCGCCTTCCAAATCAACCAAGTCCCACGCCGAAGGTAGAAAGCGCTTTTGAAATTCATCAATGGCAAAACGGTCCGTCATTCCCGCGATATAGTCGGTTATTTCCACTTCGCGACCCGCCTGTAAACGAAATTCATCTGGATTATCCTTGTAAAAATTATAAAGTAAACTAATAACACCATAGACTTTTGTTTCCTCTTGCTTGGCAACTGAATCCAAATAAATGTGCTCAAATAAGAAATCCCTAAGCAAATCTGTTGCCTTACCAACCTCCGAACCCATGGCAACCACGTTTTTATCTAGACTCGCTTCTATGATATCCTCAATCATAACTTTAAAACGACTTTGACGATTTCGACCTAAAACTCGAGTTACCTCCTGAGGTAGCCGATTTTCTTCTAGAAGCCCTGCTCTTATTGCATCCTCAACATCGTGATTTAAATAAGCAATACGATCGCTAATTCGAACCACCCGTCCTTCTAGAGTTTTAGGCTGATTTTTCCCAGTATGATTTAAAATACCATCGCGAACTTCGTAAGTCAGGTTCAAACCGGCATAATCGGAACTATATTCTTCTAATTTATCCACGACTTTCAAACTTTGTTCATTATGATAAAAGTCTCCCACTAAGCGATGTAAAGCTGCTTCTCCCGCATGACCGAAGGGGGTATGACCTAGATCGTGACCTAAAGCTATGGCTTCCGCTAAATCCTCGTTTAAATGCAACGCTCTGGCCACAGTCCGGCTGATTTGCGCAACTTCTAACACATGCGTTAATCTTGTCCGGTAATGATCACCTTTAGGAGCTATGAAAACCTGAGTTTTAGATTTCAAGCGTCTGAATGCCTTGGAATTAATAATGCGCATGCGATCTTCTTGATAACAGGTGGTAAAAGAGCTAATTTCTTCATCATGAATTCGACCCAAACTTAAATTTGTTTTTTGGGCATAAGGTGATAAATATTGTTTTTCCAATTCCAAAAATGAGTCAAAAAAGCTCATACTACACCCCCTCAGAAAAAGAGAAACCCACACTAATCTTAGTATGGGTTCCTCGTAAGGAGAGGATTTTCCTCCTCTCCTTTACTCTAGTTTTTCTGACTAGCGAGGGTTCCTAATATTTGCTTGCGCAGCGGATAAACGAGCAATTGGCACTCTATACGGTGAACAACTAACATAGTCTAGCCCTGCACGGTGGAAGAAATCAATTGAGCTTGGATCGCCACCATGCTCGCCGCAAACACCCACCTTAAGATTAGGTTTTGCCGAGCGTCCTTTATCTACACCCGTTTGAACTAAAGCACCAATTCCTTCTTGATCTAAGGATTGGAATGGATCCCTTGAGAGAATACCTTTATTTACGTATTCAGGTAAGAACGTGCCTGCATCATCACGGCTAAATCCAAAGCCCATTTGAGTTAGGTCGTTGGTTCCGAAGGAGAAGAATTCTGCTTCTTCGGCAACGGAATCAGCTATTAGACATGCTCTGGGAATCTCAATCATGGTTCCAACAAGGTACTCAAATTCCACACCCTGTTCTTTCATTACTTCTTTAGCCACATTGTCACAAACATCCTTCATTAGTTGCAATTCCTGAACAGTTCCGATTAAAGGAATCATAACTTCCGGAAGTACGCTTTGACCTTCTTTAACTAGTTCCGCAGCGGCTTCGAAGATCGCCCTGGCTTGCATTGCGTAGATCTCAGGATAGGTAATGCCTAAGCGACATCCACGATGACCAAGCATTGGGTTAACTTCTTCTAATCCTTCGATTCTGGCCTTCAAAGTATCTACAGATAGACCCATATCTTTCGCTAATTTTACAATTGTTTCCTCATCATGGGGAACAAATTCATGTAGCGGAGGATCTAGTAAGCGAATGGTTACAGGCAAACCCTTCATGGCTTCAAAAATGCCTTTAAAATCGCCTTTTTGATATGGTAACAGCTTAGCTAATGCTTCTTCACGACCGGCTTTGTCACCGGCAAAAATCATTTGACGCACAACGTTAACTCTGTCACCTTCAAAAAACATATGCTCTGTTCGGCATAACCCGATACCTTCGGCACCAAAACCAAGTGCAGTTTCGCTATCTTGGGGAGTATCTGCATTTGTTCGAATTCCAAGTGCTCTAAATTCGTCAGCCCACTCCATCAATGTCCCAAAGTTACCTTCAACTTGCACCTCTACCATGGGTACTTGGCCAACAATCACTTCACCTGCGGTACCGTTTAAGGTGATCCAGTCGCCTTCTTTTAATACTATATCGCCAAAAGTTAGCGTTTTATTTGCATAAGAAATTAGCGCATCATGGCAACCTGCCACACAGCATTTACCCATACCGCGTGCTACTACAGCAGCGTGGGAAGTCATGCCACCTCGAGCAGTTAAGATACCCTCTGCAACATCCATACCACCGATATCTTCAGGGGATGTTTCGTTACGAACTAAGATTACTGTCTCACCGCGTTCAACCCACTCTTCTGCATCTTCAGCGGAAAACACAATACGACCTGCGGCGGCACCCGGAGAAGCGGGTAACCCCGTGGCGGCAACGTCATATTTTGCATCGGGATCGATCATGGGGTGTAGCAATTGATCAAGCTGTGCAGGGTCGACACGTAAAACAGCTGTTTTTTTGTCAATCAAACCTTCTTCTACCATTTCAACGGCCATACGTACAGATGCAGTAGCCGTTCGTTTTCCTGCTCTGGTTTGAAGCATATAAAGTTTACCTTCTTGAATCGTAAACTCCACGTCTTGCATTTCTTTATAATGGGCTTCTAATTTTTTATAGATAGCTACTAATTCATCGTAAACTTCGGGCATCTCTTCTGCAAGGTCAGAGATTGGATGTGGTGTGCGTATTCCTGCTACCACGTCTTCGCCTTGAGCATCCATGAGATATTCACCATAAAATACATTTTCACCGGTAGATGGATCGCGAGTAAAGGCAACCCCTGTACCGGAATTTTCGCCCATATTTCCATAAACCATGGCCTGCACGTTTACTGCTGTGCCCCATTCATGTGGAATATGGTTAATTTGACGATACCGAATGGCCCTTGGGGTATTCCAAGAACGGAAAACCGCATCTACTGCTCCTCTGAGCTGCTCGAAAGGATCGTTAGGAAATAATTCTCCGGCCGATTCTTTAATGATTTTCTTATAATCATTTACTAAATCTTTTAAAGCTTCTTCAGATAATTCATTATCATGTTTAACGCCATATTTTTCTCTTTCCATGGCTAAAGCTTCTTCAAACTTAGCGTGATCGACTCCCATAACGACGTCACCGTACATTTGGATAAAGCGGCGATAAGAGTCCCAAGCAAAGCGAGCATTACCTGATCTCTCTGCTAATACCTCTACCGTTTCGTCATTTAAACCAAGGTTTAATACAGTGTCCATCATTCCGGGCATAGAAACCCTAGCACCTGAACGCACTGCTAGCAACAAGGGGTTATCCTTGCCACCAAATGTAGCACCCATGGCTTTTTCGAGGCGTCCGATGTTCTCTTTAATTTGATCTTCGAGACCATCCACCCATTCTTCACCATTATTATAAAACTCTACGCATGCTTCGGTGGTAATGGTAAACCCACCTGGTACCGGGATACCTATTGCTACCATTTCTGCAAGGTTGGCACCTTTACCGCCAACTAAATTCCTCTCGGTTTGCTGGCCGTCAGTCTCCCCGGCACCAAAGAAATAAACCCATTTGGTCATAATTTTGCATCCTCCTTCTATTTAGCTATCTATGATTCCCCTTTGGGGAGCATATTCAAATAAAATAATTCAACCTCAAATTACCAACAAAAACTATTCTTTACTGCAATCAATTATCCTCCCGTCATCGGGCTATTTTACTAATTATCAACAATAATACTTAAATCCCCGCAAGAAAGATACAATTCATGGGTTTGTTTTAATAAGCTTAATCGATTGCTGCGTATATCTTCGTCTTTATCCATGATCATAACCGCATCAAAAAATTTATTGATTTCGGTTTCAAAAGAAGCGAGTTTTGATAGCACTTCGTAGTATTTACCCGATTCAAGTAAAGGTTGGCAATCTTTGTCAAGCGATTCTAGCCCTTTATAAAAAATCATATCAGCGGGTTCAAAGATTGACTTATTAATGGGGCCTGCTTCGCTCTTTTTTGCTAGATTCGCTATTCTTCCGAAAGCGAAAATGAGATCTGCGTATGATGCGCGTTCATCTTTAAATGAAGTTAAAGCCTGAACCCTTTTCACAAAGCTTGAAACACGATCCTCTTTAGTGGCCAAAACCGCATCTATAATATCAGCACTAAAGCCCTTTTCTAACAGGCTTACACGTAGCCTCGCTAAGAAGAAATCAAGCAGCGCTTCGGCTTTATCCTCCCCTAAAACAACTTCAGTATAGCCTTGGGCAGCCAATTGAATACATTTGCTCAAAGATACATCGAAATCCCCGTGGAGTAAAATTTGTATGACACCTTGTGCTTGTCGCCTTAAAGCAAAGGGATCTTGAGATCCTGTTGGGATTCTACCGAGTGCAAAATAGCCTACTAATGTATCAATTTTGTCGGCTAAACTAACGATGGTTCCCTCAATTGTGGTGGGTAGAACATCGCCTGCAAAGCGAGGCATATAGTGTTCTCTTATTCCCATCGCCACGTTAGGGCCTTCACTTTGGGCCAAAGCATATTTTTCTCCCATAATACCCTGTAATTCAGGAAATTCGTTAACCATCAAAGAAACTAAGTCGGTCTTAGCCAGACGGGCGGTTCGAACAATCGATTCGTTGTGATCTGTGTAATCCAAAACTTTAGATAAGGATTCACTCAACTTTTCGATCCGAAGCACTTTTTCTTGTAAATTTCCGAGTCCTTCCTGAAAAACAACATTATTTAATTTCTCAAAATTTTGTTCCAGATTGATCTTCAGATCTTCGTCATAGAAAAACTTTGCATCAGCTAAACGCGCTTCAATGACCTTTTCATTTCCCGTGATAACCGTTTCCAAATGGTTATCTGCACCATTACGTATACCTATAAACTTTGGTAAAATATTGCCCTCTTGATCTTCTAAAGGAAAATATCTTTGATGTTCTTTCATGGAGGTAACCAATACTTCTGTGGGTACATTTAGATACTCTGAGGAAAATTCTCCACAAAAAGCAGTGGGATATTCAACAAGATTGAGTATTTCTTCAAGTAAGCGTTCATCTTCTCTCACAACTGCATTTTGTATATTGGCCAGACTCGTAATTTGTCCCCAGATTAATTCCCTTCGCTGGTCCACATCGGCTATGACGTAACTATTCTTTAAAAGTTCCAAATATTCTTCCGGTGCATTGATATAGATTTTACCTGAACTTAGTTGACGATGACCGTAGGTAAACTTATCTCCTGTAACCGCTCCCACAGTTACGGGAATAACATCTGTTCCGAGAAGGGCAACAATCCACCTCAAAGGTCTGGCAAATCTTAAATCATAATCACCCCAACGCATGTTTTTGGGGAAGTTTAAATGATTAATAACATCTTCTAAGAGAGGTTTCAATAGAATAGCTGTTTTTTCACCTCTAGTTTCTTTGGTTACATAGATATAATCCGCACCTTGGAATTTTTTGATGGTGATCGATGATTCGTCCGCTCCTTGGGAGCGTAAAAATCCTTGACCGGCTTTTGTTAAATTGCCACTTTGATCTTTAGCGATATTTAGCGGCGGTCCCTTTATTTCCTCAACTAAATCCTCTTGTTGCAATTGCAAATCTTTAATAAGAACCGTTAGGCGACGGGGTGTACTATATAAAGAGACATGACTAAAGCTTAAGCGTTGTTTTACCAAGTTATTTTGAATGGCTTCTGATAACTGCCGAAGTGCCCCTTTCACGAAACGGGCAGGCAATTCCTCAAAACCCAGTTCTAATAAGAAATCTTGCATTTAGGCACGCCCCCCTTTTAATAATGGAAAACCTAACTTCTCGCGTTCTGCCAAGTACCCTTGTGCTGCCAAGCGCGCTATTGCACGAACTCTACCAATAAACCGCGTTCTTTCGCTTACACTTATTGCTCCCCGGGCATCCAATAAATTAAATACATGGGAACACTTTAAAACATAATCATATCCCGGAATAACCAAACCGGACTTAATTACCCGTTCGGCCTCTTTTTCATATAGATCAAACAAAGTAAATAAAGAATCGGCATCGGAGACTTCGAAATTATACTTAGAAAATTCCACCTCACTTTGATGAAAGACATCGCCATAGGTTATATCATCAACCCATTTAAGATCAAACATACTGTCCACACCTTGAATGAACATGGCTAATCTCTCAACACCATAAGTAATTTCCGCGGCCACAGGTCTGACATCTATGCCACCTACCTGTTGAAAATAGGTAAATTGCGTTATTTCCATGCCGTCTAGCCAAACTTCCCAGCCAAGGCCCCAAGCCCCTAATGTGGGCGATTCCCAATCGTCTTCTACAAAACGCACGTCGTGTTTTAATAGATCAATGCCGAGGGCTTCGAGGCTTCCTAAGTATAATTCCTGCACATTGTCTGGAGATGGTTTGAGGATCACCTGATACTGATAATAATGTTGAACCCTATTGGGATTCTCACCATAACGTCCATCTGTTGGACGGCGGCTAGGTTGCACATATGCAACATTCCAAGGCTCCGGTCCCAAAACTTTCAAAAAAGTAGCCGGTGACATAGTTCCAGCCCCGACTTCTAAATCATAGGGCTGATAAATAATACAATTATGCTCAGCCCAATAAGTTTGTAAAGTTAGAATCATTTCTTGGAGATTCATCATTGACACCCCTTACTGAAATT
>DUPA01000189.1 GCA_012838515.1 Natronincola sp.
AACAATAATCCCCCAATGGATTCGTTAATAATTTCTCTTGTTCTTTGCGCTGTCTGCCCTATATATTGTGCAACAAGATCGGCCCGTTCAACTTCTACGGTATGTCCTTTCTCTAATACCCCCATCTCTTTAAGCATTCTGCTAAGCAGACGGGCAACGGTTGTTTTCCCGGTGCCGGGATTACCGATAAAAATAGTATGTAACACAATAGGTTCGGAAGCTAATTGCACCATTTTTCTATATTTTTGTACTAAGGCAAAGGCCTCTATTTCACTTATTGTTTCTTTTACCGAATGTAGTCCCACCAGATTATCCAGCTCACTTTGAAGTTCACGCAAACGCTCTTTTTGACTGTTTCCAAGACCTTCAAATAAAGACACTTCTCTACCCCCCCACTTATTACTTATACGCTTAAGCGCCCTAATAGGTGCAGGGAAAAATGATCTAGTGGTGGGAAAGCCATAATACACTTATTGCTTCTTTGATCTTGTGATCTTTTTCGTCAGTTCGATTAAACCAATTAATCCTTTTATTTCTTCTAAACCAGGACAGTTGCCTTTTTGCATATCTTCTAGTATCACGCTTTAGTAGTTCTTTTGCTTCATCTAAACTGAGCCGTCCTTCTATATACTCAACTATCTCCTTATAACCCAAGGCTTGTAGTGCTGTGGGTTGCTCCGGATAATGCCTTAAAAGTTGCTCAACTTCATCCACGAGACCACGGGCTACCATATCATCTACACGTTTATTAATGCGTGAATACAAATCAGAACGGTCACGGGTTAGACCAATGTAAAGAGGATTATACGGGCGCTCTTCTTTAGCCTTCTTCATTCTCAAAACGCTAATTGGTTCACCTGTACGTTCATAAACCTCCAATGCCCTGATGATTCTGCGTAGATCGTTGGAATGTATACGTTTCGCACTATTTGGATCAACTTTTTGTAGTTTAGCATAAAGCTCATGGGGTTTGTCTTCGGCCTGTTGTTGAAATCTTGCCCTTAATTCAGGATCAGCCGTTGAATCGGGAAACAAAAAACCATCGAGCAAAGCGTCTATATAAAGACCTGTTCCACCAGTTATAAGCGGGGTAACGCCCCTTTTTTTTAAATGATGTAAAGTCTTCTCAGCGGAGCTTACGTAATCTGCCACATTAAACGACTGATTAGGCTCAATAACATCAATCATGTGATGTTTTACTCTTTGTTGCTCCTCTATGCCGGCCTTTGCAGTTCCAATATCCATACCGCGATAGACTTGCATGGAATCCGCGGATATGATCTCTGCATTTAAATCCTTTGCTAAACTTAAACTTAGTTCTGTTTTTCCTACGGCGGTTGGACCCACTACAACGAGAACCAGTTGTTTATCCAAAATAGTCACTCCTAGATGCGCCCAAAACGGCGCAACAATTCTTTGTTTTCCAATCTTATAATAATTGGTCTCCCGTGGGGACACGTAAAGGGATTCTCCGTCTTTGCCAATGCAGCAAGGAGAGATTTCATCTGTTTCATGTCCAAATACTCTCCGGCTTTTATTGCCCCTCTACATGCTAAGGTAATCAATGCCCCTTTAGTAGATGGACTAGTCTTCTTTGAAGTTTCAGCGATACTTAGAATTTCTTCCTTCCATGTACTTCCCTTTTCCGCCACGGAACTTGGTACTGTTCTCAAAAGGAAACTATTATTCCCGAAGTCATCTAACTCCAATCCATATCGGGCTAATATTTTGATGGATTCATTTACTAAAGCAGCCTCACTGGGTGTAAATTCTATTAGTTGAGGAATAATCTCCTGAACATGAATTGTAGAGGTTTCCCACGCTTCTTCCAATTCCTCGAGGAGAATCCGTTCATGCACAATATGTTGATCTATAATCCAAAGACCGTCTAAAGCCTCGAGTAGTATATAAGTTTGTAATAACT
>DUPA01000190.1 GCA_012838515.1 Natronincola sp.
ATCCAATCTCCTAAGGTTGCTTCAGTCATGAGCCTACAGGCGCAAGGTCATGATGACGAAACCATTGCTAAGAAATTAGGACTAGGCATAGGGGAAGTGCAGTTAATACTATCTTTAGACAAAACTAAAGAATCCCTTGATGAAAGTCAGTAAATATGCTATATTATCAAGTGGTGTAATACTACACACGCTTCCGGATGAGAGACAAATGTGCCAATTCGGTTTTGTCCTCAATTGATGGTTGCGGAGGTTAAAAACAAAGAGAGGAGGTGGGCGATATGGCCGTTATTTCGATGAAACAATTATTAGAGGCCTGCGTTCACTTTGGTCATCAGACCCGCAGATGGAATCCGAAAATGGCAGAGTACATTTTCACAGAAAGAAATGGTATTTACATTATTGATCTTCAAAAAACAGTGAAAAAAGTTGATGATGCATACAACTTTATCCGTGATACTGTTGCAAATGGAGACGATGTTTTGTTTGTAGGTACCAAAAAGCAGGCGCAAGAAACCATTAAAGAAGAGGCTGAACGATGTGGTATGTTCTACGTAAATCAGAGATGGTTAGGTGGAATGTTAACCAACTTCAAAACCATCAATTCACGTCTAGCTAGACTAGATGAGATTGAAAAGATGGAAGAAGACGGACTTTTTGACGTTCTACCAAAGAAAGAAGTACTTGAGTTACGTAAAGAACAAGATCGTTTAACGCGTTTTCTAGGTGGTATTAGAGGGATGAAAAAACTCCCTGGTGCTTTATTTATTATTGATCCACGCAAAGAACGCATTGCAGTGGCTGAAGCTCGTAAATTAGGTATCCCAATTGTAGCAGTTGTAGATACAAATTGCGATCCTGATGAGATTGATTACGTTATTCCCGGTAACGACGATGCTATTCGTGCCGTAAAACTTTTAACAAACGCCATGGCAAGTGCCGTAGTCGAGGCAAAAGAAGGTGTTAGCTTCTCAGCCGAAGAGCAAAATAATGAAGGTAAATCCCAGGCTCAGGAAGTTAAAGCTCCGGAATCAAATGTTCAGGAAGCTGACAACAATGCTGAGAATTCCGATGAAGTAAGCGTAAGCTAATAAACTAATTATCTAAAGGGAGTGGGAGTTCGACTCTCGCTCCCTTTTTCACAAATTTAGGAGGGGTTTTATGGCAGAAATTACTGCAGCAATGGTAAAAGAACTTCGTGAAAAAACAGGTGCGGGTATGATGGATTGCAAAAAGGCTTTAGTTGCCAAAGAGGGTGACTTAAGCGCAGCCGTTGATTACTTACGTGAGAAGGGGCTAGCGGCCGCGGCAAAGAAATCCGGTCGTATTGCTGCTGAAGGCGTCGTTGAATCCTATATTCATATGGGCGGGCGCATTGGTGTTTTAGTAGAAGTAAACTGCGAGACCGACTTTGTTGCTAAAACCGATGAATTCCACGAATTAGCAAAAGATATCGCCATGCATATAGCGGCCTCTAGGCCTGAGTATGTTTCCAGAGAAGAAATTCCCGGTGATGTACTGGAGCATGAGCGTTCCATTTATCGGACAATTGCCGAAAATGAAGGAAAGCCTGAGCATATTATTGATAAAATTGTCGAGGGCAGAGTTGATCGTTTTGCAAAAGAAATTTGTTTACTAGATCAACCTTTTGTTAAAGATCCTGACATAACCGTTGAAGAGTTACTTACCGCAAAGGTAGCGAAGATTGGCGAAAAAATTTCTATTCGTCGTTTCGTTCGTTATGAGCGTGGCGAAGGTCTTGAAAAAAGAGATGACGACTTTGCCGCAGAGGTTCAAGCCCAAATGGGACAGTAGGAGGACACCTTTGGTGTTCTCTTTTTTTCGTGTATTAACTTTGTTGGGTATCTTATTACCTTAGTATTAATAAGATAATCTTGAGCTTTACCTTTCGATTAGTGGAGGGTTATTTGGCTTTAAGCAGAATAATTAAAGGAGAGATGTCCATGTCAGTGCCTAAGTATAAACGAGTTCTGTTAAAGCTCAGTGGTGAGGCCTTGGGGGGGCAAGGCTTCGGAATTGATCCTCAAGTAGTGGGGTTGATTGCCGAAGAAATAAAAAAAGTCTTAGTTTTAGGTGTTCAGGTTGCAGTTGTTGTTGGAGGCGGTAATATTTGGCGTGGGGCAATCGGCAGTGCGAAAGGGATGGATCGTACCACTGCCGATTACATGGGTATGTTAGCAACCGTGCTTAATGCATTGGCCTTACAAGATGCTTTAGAAGATCGCGGAGTGCCCACTAGGGTGCAAACAGCCATAGAAATGAGGCAGATTGCCGAACCCTATATACGTAGAAGGGCTGTTAGACATTTAGAAAAAGGTAGGATAGTGATTTTCGCTTCCGGAACAGGTAATCCTTATTTTTCAACTGATACTACCGCGGCTTTACGTGCATTAGAAATTGAGGCAGAAGTACTTCTCATGGCTAAGCTGGGGGTTGACGGTGTATATGATTCGGATCCTCGGTTAAACGTCGATGCCACGCGTTACGAAAGCATTAGTTACTTAGACGTCTTAAGTCAGAATCTCGGGGTAATGGACTCAACGGCAACATCTTTGTGCATGGACAATGATATTCCCATAATAGTCTTTGATTTTAATGAAAAGGGAAGCATTTTGAAGACGATATGTGGAGAAAAAATCGGTACAATTGTAGGAGGCGAAACAAGTGACTGATCAAATTATGAAAAATGGTAGAAAAGAAATGGCAGAGGTTATTGAGGCAACAACTAAATCTTTCGCTGGTATTCGAACGGGTAGGGCAAATCCCGGTCTATTAGATCGAGTTGTGGTTTCCTATTACGGTACACCTACACCTTTGAATCAAATGGCAAGTATTAGTGTTCCGGAACCTCGTTTGTTGGTTATTACTCCCTGGGATAAAAGTGCAATTAAAGACGTGGAAAAAGCGATTCTTGTAGCTGATTTAGGTTTGGTGCCAACAAATGACGGCACTGTCATACGCATAGCAATTCCCGCTCTCACCGAAGAGAGAAGAAAAGAACTAGTCCGTTTAGTGCGCAATGACGCGGAAGAATTTAGAATCCGGATTCGCAATATTAGACGTGATTTAAATGACGCCGTAAAACTATTGGAAAAAGAAAGTGAAATTTCCGAAGATCAATCCCATCGTGTTCAAGAGAAGATTCAAAAACAAACCGACGAATTCATCGCCGAAATAGATAAACTTTTAGAGGTGAAAGAAACGGAGATCATGGAAGTTTGAGTACGAGCCACGATTTGATCATGAATGATTGGGATTTTCTAATAGGCTACCCCTTGGAGAAAGCAAAAACACTTTTAATGGAAGAAGGGGAGGAGTTTACCCTCAAAACCACTTCCGCTCCGGGGAAACAATTCAATCTTGATGAGGCTCACGTTGTAGCTGTCAGACAAGGTGAGCTGTTGGAGATTATTTGCGCTTGTCCTGATTGGACGGTAGGAGGAACAGATGGGCAAAAATAAAGGTGGTAACGTTCCGAAGCATGTGGCCATTATCATGGATGGAAACGGACGATGGGCTCGTAAAAGGGTCATGCCTCGCTTTATGGGGCATCGTCAAGGTGTAAAGGCTTTAAAATCAGCTGTTAGATATGCTTCAAATCAGGGTATTGCTACTTTAACTGTTTATGCCTTTAGTACTGAGAATTGGCAACGTCCGCAAGAAGAGGTCACTTTTCTTCTTGATTTGATGAATAAGACCTTTGTTCAGGAAATTGATGAATTATTCAGGGAAAATGTTCGGATAGTTTTAGTTGGTGATCGTGAAAGTGTCTCACCGGAAATTTTAGAAGTTTGGGATAGTGCGGAGAAACGCACTGCTGAAAATACCGGTTTGACTCTCAACGTAGCTTTCAATTACGGTGCACGTCAAGAGTTGGTTAAGGCAACACAGCTTATAGCAGAGAAGGTGCTTACCGGCGAGATGAATTTAGGGGACATAACCTCTGATTGCATTTCGGAGAGTTTATATACTGCACACAGCCCAGATCCTGATTTGATAATACGGACAGGGGGAGAAATGAGGTTAAGTAACTTTTTACTATGGCAAGCTGCCTATAGTGAAATCGTTGTTATGGATGTCTTATGGCCTGATTTCAATGAGAAACACTTTTCGCATGCATTAGATGAATATAGCCAGAGAGAACGCCGATTCGGTAAAGTTCCGGTGAAGGAGTAGACTTACGCATATGTTTGTTCAAAGAGTAATTACAGCAGTTATTGGAATACCTATTTTATTATTCGGACTATATTTTGGTGGAATTTTATGGAGTTTAATAGTGTTTTGTTTAGTTGCTGTGGGTCTTTTAGAATACGCTCGCATGGGTGGTTCGGGGTTATATTTAGATTACCTGCTTGTGTCCGGACTATCTTTTTTCTTTCTCACATATGGTAAGTTAGATGGAACCCACCTATTACTATGGCTAGTGTTTCAACTGTTTTACTATATGCTTCGCGCTTCTTTTAGTGGAATGCATAACTTTTCATCTGCATTTAACATCCTAGGTGTGCTTTACGTTGCTGTTCCTTTTAGTTTTTTGGTTATTGTGAGGGAACAATACGGCTTATTATGGACGGTTTTTGGAGTGGTTGTTACTTGGTTGACTGATACAGGGGCATATTTTGGAGGTTTGCGCTACGGAAAAAGGAAATTGGCTGTTAAAATTAGTCCTAAAAAGACGATTGAAGGGTCAATCTCCGGTCTTGTGGTTTCGTTAGTAGGTAGCATTATTTTTGCCTTGATCTTTGGTCAATCGGTTTTTAAACTTGCACTAATGGCTTTGGTATTATCACTAAGTGCCCAGTTGGGTGATTTGGTTGAATCGGCGTTAAAGCGCGAACGGGCAGTAAAAGACAGTGGTTCCATATTGCCTGGTCATGGAGGTATTCTTGATCGCTTCGATTCATTAGCATTCGTCTTTCCTATGCTCTTTACTTTACTTTATTTTCTGACCTAATACCCCATGATCCCAAAGGGGTGCTGGTATTGTGGCAAATTTTCTTTAGTATAATAGCGTTTTTGGGGATTATGTTTGTCTTTAAGTTTCTTTTCCCATTTTTGGCCCCATTTTTTCTTGGTTTATTTTTTGCTTTAGTGTTTGATTTACCCCTAAGTTATTTAGAGGGACGGGGTTGGTCCCGTAATATTTGCTCCTTAGTTTTAGTGATTGCCTCGTTCTTATCTTTTCCCGTCATAATTATTTTTGTATTGATAGGATTGTGGCAAGAATTACAGGGGTTTCCGGGTTTAGGTCAGCTCGAATGCTGGTCCAAGTTTGTTGAGCCTTTACCGCTTTTCAGTCTACAACTTAATCAGATGAATTTTACCGGATTGCTGGTGATGATATTCAGGTGGGCTTTGGCCATACCTGATCTTTTATTGATCTGGTTTTTAACGGCAATTTGTACTTACTTTCTTTGTAGAGATAAAGATTTCTTTACGCGCCTAATTGTACAAAGGCTTTTGTGCAATCATAAGTCGAAGTTCTTTCAGCTCTATCATAAGACCACGGGCGCACTATGGCATCTCTTGCGTGTTCAATTTCTTTTTATGACCATAACTACAATAATGAGTGTTATTTTTTTTGTATTATTAGAAGTACCGTATGGTTTACTTCTAGGTTTGCTTGTGGGTACTTTTGATATTTTACCAATTTTAGGACCGGGTTTGATTTATCTAGCGCTAAGTCTTTTCTACATTTGGTCCAGAAAATTTGCTCAAGGAATAGCAATTCTTTTTGCTTATCTGATATTATTAACAGTAAGGCAGTGGAGTGAACCAAGTTTGATTAGCAATAAATTAGGATTACATCCTTTATTTGCCCTCTTAGGCGTGTATATGGGATTTAAAATCTGGGGACTTTTCGGGGCAATTCTTGGTCCGATTATCTTGGTTTTTATAAAAACATTTACTGAAATATTCGAATTAGCTTAGGATTTATAAGAAGGGGTTTTTTTATGTTAAATGTAGTTATCTTAGGATCTACCGGTTCCATCGGTACTCAAACGTTAGATGTTATTAGGCATCTTCCCGGCTTTAAAGTGTTAGGTTTAGCCGCTGGATCTAATCATGAACTTTTAGGAAAACAGATTGCAGAGTTTAAGCCCAAATTTGCTTGCATAGCCCTGGCTGAAAGGGCACAAGCTTTAAGCGAAGACTATTCCATTCCTGTAAGTAGCGATTCTGAGGGTCTTGTGGATATGGTAACAGATCCCGCATGTGATCTTGTCGTGGTCTCGGTAGTGGGTGCAATGGGTCTTAGACCAACTCTCGCAGCGTTGGAAGCCGGTAAGAAAGTTGCCATAGCAAACAAAGAGACTTTGGTAGCAGGCGGGCACTTAATTATGAAGTATCAATCTCAGATAATTCCCATAGACTCAGAACATAGTGCTTTGTGGCATTGTTTTCACGGTCGTGACCACAAAGATGTGGCAAGAATTATCTTAACCGCCTCCGGCGGTCCTTTTAGGAATTTTAAAGGTTCCTTAGACGATGTAAGCATAGAGCAGGCTTTAGCCCATCCCCGTTGGGATATGGGGGGCAAAATAAGCATTGATTCAGCAACACTTATGAACAAAGGGCTAGAGGTGATCGAGGCTCATTGGCTTTTTGACTTTCCATACACCCATATTGATGTTGTTGTTCATCCCGAAAGCATTGTCCATTCAATGATCCAGCTCAATGATGGTTCGCTAATCGCCCATCTGGGCACGGCTGACATGCGATTACCCATTCAATATGCTTTAACATATCCCGATGTTTTAAAATCGCCCGTTGAGCAACTGGACCTAACTCAAGCCGGAACACTAACATTTGAGCCGGTTGATCATGCTCGTTTTCCTAGCCTAAACTTAGCTTACGAGGCAGGCAAATCAGGTGGTGAACAGCCAATTGCGCTAAATGCAGCAAACGAAGAAGCAGTCGGTGCTTTTATGAAAGGCAAGTTAAAGTTCACTAAAATTCCGCAAATAGTTGAAAGTGTAATGGGTAAATTTCAAGGTAAATCTTTTCCCGATTTAGAGCAAATACTAGCCATTGATGGTGAAGCGCGCGAACGGGCAAGGGCTATCATTGGGTAGAGAGGGTGGTAGAGTTGTTAACTTTAATTGCATTTATCGTGGTTTTTGGAACGATAGTATTCTTTCATGAGTTAGGTCACTTTACAGTAGCGAAATTAGCGGGAATACGCGTATATGAATTTGCATTGGGATTCGGACCGGCGTTTCTTAGCAAGAAATGGGGAGATACGAAGTATTCTATCAGGGCTTTACCCCTAGGCGGCTTTGTTAAAATGGCGGGAATGGACGAACCGGAGGAGCCTAGTGATGAGGTTCCAGATGATGACCAAGGTAGTTTTCAAAACAAAAGTATTGGTTGGAGATTAGGCACCATTGCAGCGGGCCCACTCATGAACTTTGTCTTGGCCATTGTTTTATTTGTCATTTATTTCATGCTAGTGGCTGTACCACCAACTATTGGTTTCGTAGAACAGGGCACTCCGGGAGAATTAGCAGGTTTCATGCCAGGTGATAGTTTTGTTACTGTTAATGGCGTGGAAGCTACAACTTCAGAAGAGATTATCGAGATGATTCAGGCCTCAGCCAATCAAGAGATGGAGATTGTAGTAAAACGGGAAAGACAGTTATTAACAATATTTGTAACTCCTGAAGAAAGTGATGGAGTGGGTAGAATTGGGATTGGCATAGATTCAAAACCTAGATATCCTTTTTTCACAAGTTTAAAAGCGGGAGTGGTCCAGACCAAGAATTTTACTTTTCAACTGATTGGCGATCTAAGTCGGATGATAACGGGTAAACAAAAGGCAGAGATTTCAGGGCCCATTGGCATTGTTCAAATTGTTGGGGAAACTGCGAGGCAAGGTTTGCCGAATCTTATGATCCTAGCCATACTGCTAAACATCAATTTAGGCCTACTTAATCTATTGCCCATTCCTGTTTTAGACGGTGGATGGATAGTGATCTTGTTAGTTGAGGCTGTTAGAGGTAAACCCTTACCGGCTGAAGCAAAAGGAATTGCGCAATTTATTGGATTAGCACTATTAGTTCTTTTAATGTTATTTGCCACGTTTAAAGATGTGGTTCGTTTAAATCTATTTTCTTAGAAAGGTGAGTATTGTGCGAAAAGAAACTCGCCAGGTTGACGTAGGTGATGTCAAAGTCGGGGGAGGAGCCCCCATTGTTATACAGTCAATGACTAATACAGATACAAAGGATGTGGCATCAACTTTAGAGCAAATCGAGGCTTTGGCCGCAGCAGGCTGCGAAATAGTACGGGTTGCCGTTGTGGACCAGAAGGCCTCTGAAACACTGGCTACTTTAGTAAAGCATAGTTCGGTACCTTTGGTAGCTGATATTCACTTTGATCATCGTTTGGCGTTAACGGCTTTAAATGGCGGCATTAGCAAATTGCGACTTAATCCCGGAAATATCGGTTCTGAAGCGAAAGTTCGGGAGGTTGTAAAAGCCGCTCAAGAACGAAGTGTCCCCATTAGAATAGGAGTAAACTCCGGCTCTATTGCAGGTTCCATATTGGAAAAGTATGGACGTACCGCAACAGGTATGGTGGAAAGTGCGTTGGAGCACATTGCAATTTTCGAGAAATTAAACTTTCATGATATTGTTGTTTCTCTAAAAGCTACCGACATCGATTTAACTGTACAAGCCTATGAGGAGCTGAGTTCAAGAGTGAATTATCCTCTTCATTTAGGGATCACCGAGTCGGGAACAAAGTGG
This sequence comes from Natronincola sp., assembly GCA_012838515.1. Taxonomy (GTDB): domain Bacteria; phylum Bacillota; class Limnochordia; order Darwinibacteriales; family Darwinibacteriaceae; genus DUPA01. Next base: position 8,769 of record DUPA01000190.1, read on the forward strand.
TTTGGAACGGTAAAATCCGCAGCCGGATTGGGTGCTCTCCTTTCTAGGGGACTAGGTGATACACTGCGTGTTTCTCTAACTGCAGATCCCGTTGAAGAAGTGAAAGTGGGCTGGGCGATCTTATCTGCCATGGGACTAAGGCAGCGAGGCCCTTTGTTTATTTCATGCCCCACTTGTGGTAGAACAGAAATAGATTTGGAAGGAATTGCAGCAGAGGTCGAGAAACGTTTAAGTGATTACCCATTACCTATTACGATCGCGATTATGGGTTGTGTTGTAAATGGCCCGGGAGAAGCAAGCCATGCAGACTTGGGTATTACAGGCGGTAATGGTGTTGGGCTTGTTTTTCGCCATGGTAAAATTTTACGAAAAGTTGCAGAAGATGAGTTGGTTGATGCATTAGTTGCGGAAGCCAATAATCTACTTGCAGAAAGATAAGGAGATCAGTTATGTTAATGTCACAAATATACTCTCCGACGCTGAGAGAGACCCCTGCAGAAGCAGAAATTGTCAGTCATCAACTCATGTTAAGGGCCGGTTTGCTACGTCGTTCGGCAACGGGCATTTATTCATATTTGCCCCTTGGACTGCGAGTAATCCGTAAAATAGAACAGATTATCCGCGAAGAACTGAATGCCATTGGCAGCCAAGAGGTTCTTCTACCCATTGTTCAACCGGCAGAATTATGGCATGAAACCGGACGTTGGGATGACTACGGACCGGAGATGTTTAAACTCAAAGATCGCAATGGACGACAATTTTCGCTAGGACCTACCCATGAAGAAATCATTACAGCCTTGATTCGTTCAGAGGTTCGTTCATACAGACAATTACCCTTATCTTTATATCAGATTCAAAATAAATATCGTGATGAAATTAGACCAAGATTCGGGCTAATGCGTGGTCGCGAATTTATAATGAAAGATATGTATTCTTTTCATCGCAATGAAGAAGATTTGGACAAAACTTATTGGGATGCATATCATGCCTACGAAAGAATATTTAGTCGCTGCGGGTTAGAAACTCGTGCGGTGGAGGCCGACTCCGGTGCCATTGGCGGCGATGTAACCCACGAATTTATGGTGTTAGCCGATGCAGGTGAAGATCTTGTACTTTATTGTGATTCATGTTCTTATGCTGCCAATGCCGAGCGTGCTGAAGGTGTTCCGGTAGATAACGGGAATATTCCTGAGAATAAAATGAATAAACTAGCAGAAGAAGCCACACCACAAGCGAGTACCATTGACCAAATCAGCGAATTTCTAAATGTTAAATCCAGTGAAATAATAAAAACCTTAATTTATCTTGCCGACGGCAAGCCTATTGCCGCTTTAGTTCGGGGCGATCATAATATTAATGAAATAAAATTGCAAAAGATGCTTCGGTGCGAAAGTTTGGAGCTTGCAGACGATGAGACTATCTTTAATGTTACCGGCGCCCGGGTGGGCTTTGCAGGTCCTGTGGGTTTAAAAATACCCATTTACGCGGATTACGCAATAAGCACAGTGATAAACGCAGTGGTAGGCGCTAATAAGGATGACTATCATTTGTGTAATGTTAACCTTAACAGGGATTTTGAAGTGGCTAAATTTGGCGACCTTAGGGCAACCGAAGCAGGTGATCCTTGTCCTCGCTGCTCAGGAACTTTAGTCGGTGCTAGGGGTATTGAAGTTGGGCAAGTGTTTAAATTGGGAACGAAATATTCCCGTTCTCTAAATGCCACCTTCTTAGAGGAAAATGGTAAGGAGACACCTTTTGTAATGGGCTGTTATGGCATAGGTGTAGGTCGAACCGCTGCAGCGGTAATAGAAAAAAGCTACGATGAAGACGGCATTATCTGGCCCTTGAGCATTGCACCTTATCAGGTAATCGTGGTTCCCGTGAGCATGAAGGATGAAAAACAAGCCGAAGCCGCCAGGAATATTTACAAAGAATTGGAAGCCGCCGGCATCGAGGTTGTTCTTGATGATAGGGATGAACGGCCGGGGGTAAAATTTAAAGACGCTGATTTAATCGGTTTTCCATTACGCATTACCATTGGCTCTAAGTCGCTGGAAAAAGGCGAAATGGAACTAGTAATCCGCAAGACTAAAGAAAAGCTCAGTATACCAATTGAAGATATTGCTCAAAAAGTTTTACAGCTAATAAAGGAGGCTTAGCGTTGAAGGTTGCGGCCATTGTTCCGGCATATAATGAAGAACATACTGTGGGATCAGTGCTTCAAGTTTTACTAAATTGCTCTTTGATTGATGAAGTTATTGTAGTCAGTGATGGTTCGAAGGATGGAACTGTTGGGGTCGTAAAAAAATATCCTGTGCGTATTATTGAGCTCCCGGAAAACATGGGCAAAGGCGGTGCAATGAAAGCCGGGGCTAAATCTACGGATTGTGATGTTTTGCTTTTTGTAGATGCTGATCTGGTCGGTTTAACAACGGATCATTTTAGGCTCCTTCTAGAGCCTGTATTAAGTAATAAAACTGTCATGAGTGTGGGTATATTTTATGAAGGGCGCCGCTCAACAGACTTGGCCCAGAAAATTGCACCATCATTATCAGGACAACGGGCCGTATTGAAGGATTTCTTTGATTCGGTTCCTAAACTTGAAAAAAGCAGGTATGGAGTGGAAGTTGCCCTAACTCAATTTGCAGAGCGTAGCGGCGTTAATATAATTCATGTGCCATTGCCTGCCCTGTCACAAGTGACAAAAGAAGAAAAACTAGGTTTATTCCATGGTTTGTTTTGTCGCATTAAAATGTACTTGGATATAGTGAGATCGCTAAGACTTTAAATTTTGGAGGTGATTTTGTGCCTTCTCATTTCATAAAACCTCAGGAACCTTGCATATTAGCAGGGTTTCATACTGATCCGCTCTTTGAGAAGCAGGAGGTTCTCGAAATAGGTGTGAATCCCGAACGCAAAGAGTGGACCTTTGTATTGAATGGTACTAGACAAGGAAGTCCAGAATTATGGAAAGAACTCGCTGAGGCCATAAAGGCAAGAGTACCGGAAGTTTCAAGCGTAATCTTTTCTTGGGACGGCGAAGAAGAACAGAATGCAGTGGATTCGGATGCGGCATATTTAGAAAGGGCAATAAAACAAATAAACAAAAAGCAATTTGAAAGCCCGCATCCACCAAAACCGGCTACAAACGGATGGAATAGAAATCAAGGTTCCAATGGTAGACGTCGACAACTTTTACAGAATAATATTAACGGTGAATCAACGCCCATTATTGACTTGCAAGAAGAAGAAAGAAATGTTGTTATCAATGGTGAAGTTACTGCTTTTAATTCTCGCCTTACCCGAACCGGCAAGACTTTAATAATGTTTGATGTCTATGATGGAACGGATACGCTAAGTTGTAAGGCTTTCCTGGACCAACCGGAAGAACTCGGCATAAAAAAGGGAAAATGGGTGAAAGTAAGGGGTAATTTACAGTTTCAGTCCTTCGATAATCAACTTTCCCTCATGGTTCAAGGTTTCACATTTGTCGACTCTCCACCCACACTACAAGATGATGCGCCCACTAAAAGGGTAGAACTCCATCTCCACACAAAGATGAGTGGTTTAGACGGTACAATCGATGTGGAACAAGTGGTGGAATTAGCCGCTTCATTAGGACATGACGCGGTGGCAATAACAGATCATGGTGTTATACAAGCATTCCCCAACGCCTATTGGGCCGGAAAGAAACACGGTGTTAAGATCATTTATGGTGTTGAAGGTTACTTAGTAGATGAAAATGATATTAAAGGGCGTTCATATCACATTGTCATCTTAGCTAAAAACCAAACTGGGTTAAAAAATCTATATAAGCTTGTATCTTTCTCCCATCTTGATTATTTTTACCGTAATCCTCGAATTACACGTAGTCTCTTAGAGAAACACAGGGAAGGACTAATCATTGGTTCTGCTTGCGAAGCAGGCGAGCTTTACCAAGCTATTTTGACTAATGATCCGCACGCAGTCGAAATTGCTAAATTCTACGATTACCTAGAAATTCAACCCTTAAAAAATAACGAATTTTTAATAGGGACAACCCATGTGCAATCTTTAGATGATTTAGCCAATGTAAATAAGAAAATAGTGCAGATAGGAGAACAGCTTAATATACCGGTGGTAGCCACGGGAGATGTCCACTTTTTAAGACAAGAAGACAGTTTCGTGCGAACAATTCTCCTTGCAGGTCATGGATTTGAAGATGCGGAGAGGCAAGCACCTTTATTTTATCGCACAACTAAAGAAATGATCGAAGAATTTCCCTATCTTAATGACGAAAAAGTACAGGAAATAGTTGTGGATAATACTCGGCTCATCGCTGACCGGATTGAACATGTGGTTCCTGTGCCTGAAGGGTTACATCCACCACACCTTCCCAACGCTGAAAAAGATCTTGAAGATATGGCGTATGAAAATGCATGGAGACTTTACGGTAATCCTTTGCCGGAGATTGTTGATGCAAGAATAAAACGCGAATTAAAGGCAATCATTGGTAATGGTTATGCATCCCTATATTTAATTGCGCACAAATTGGTTAAAAAATCTTTGGATGATGGTTATTTAGTGGGCTCTCGCGGTTCTGTGGGATCATCCTTTGTGGCCACAATGTGCGATATAACAGAAGTAAACCCATTACCTCCTCATTATGTTTGCCCCAATTGTTTTTGGTCGCAGTTTTTTACCGAGGGCGAAATCGGCTCCGGTGTGGATCTTGATCCTAAGAATTGCCCGGAATGTGATACGATGCTAAATCGCTTAGGTTTTGAAATTCCTTATGAAGTTTTTATGGGTTTTCACGGGGATAAAGTACCTGACATCGATTTAAACTTTAGCGGGGAATACCAAGCGGCAATCCACGCTTTTACAGAAGAGCTTTTCGGCTCAGAACAGGTTTTCAGAGCGGGCACAATCGGAACATTAGCTGACAAGACCGCATACGGTTATGTAATGAAATACCTAGAATCAGTTAATCAGACTAGAAGAAACGCAGAAGTAAATAGGCTAGTCAGTAAATTAACGGGCGTTCGCCGCACAACAGGGCAGCACCCAGGGGGAATGGTAGTAGTTCCACCTGATAAGGACATTCATGATTTTACACCAATACAATATCCGGCGAATGATTCGAAAAGTGGGATTATAACCACCCACTTTGAATATCATGCTCTAGATGACAGTTTGGTCAAACTTGATATTCTCGGACATGATGATCCCACAATGCTTAAATATTTAGAAGACCAGACAGGTGTTTCCGTTTTAGGAATACCTCTAGACGATTCTGATACAATGGCGATCTTTTCATCGTTAGATAGCTTAGGTGTTACCGAAGAGCAAATAGGTACCCCGGTGGGCACTTTAGGTGTCCCCGAATTTGGCACCCGCTTTGTTCGCCAAATGTTGATCGATACGAGACCGCAACAGTTTAGTGATCTGGTGCGAATAAGTGGTCTCTCCCATGGTACGAATGTCTGGACTAATAATGCCCAGGATCTGATAAGGCAGAAGATAACGGATCTAAGTAACGTGATTGCCACAAGGGATGACATAATGTCATATTTAATGCTTAAAAGCGTGGAGGCGGGCGATGCGTTTAGAATAATGGAACAGGTAAGAAGGGGACGAGGTCTAGATGAGAAAGATGTGGCTATATTAGTAGAGCACTCTGTACCCGACTGGTATATTGAGTCTTGCAATAAGATTAGTTACATGTTTCCTAAAGCCCACGCCGTTGCTTATGTAATGATGTCGTTTAGAATAGCCTATTTTAAGGTTCATTATCCTTTACATTTTTACGCGGCTCTGTTTTCTTTGCGCTCTGGAGAGTTTGATGCCCAATTGGTTATTCAGGGGGAAAGAGTTGTGCGTGCCGAGATGGAGAATATTAACAATAAGGGAAATGACGCCACACCGAAGGAACGTTCAACTGTTACCCAGTTGGAAATTGTGCTTGAGGCTATGGCCAGGGGAATAAGATTTCTGCCCGTTGATCTATATAAATCATCGGACAGCTTCTTTCTGATTGAAGGTAATGCTTTGCGAGCACCGTTTTCATCTTTACAGGGTGTTGGGGTTAATGCTGCTTCATCCATTGTCGCGTCAAGAAACGGTGAACCATATAAATCCATCGAAGATTTGCGAAAGCGATCCGGAGTAACTAAAACCGTCATTGAGACATTACGCTTGCACGGAGCACTTGAAGGCCTTTCAGAAACTAATCAATTGACATTGTTCTAAGTTTTATGATATAATTACATTCATTAAAAGAATGACTGACGGGGAGAGTGGGGCGTTTACCCACTCTTTTGACGTATGAATGGATTAAAAGCACTTAGGAAAGGGGTTAATAGCAACCCATGAGTAAGAGAAACATAGAAGAATTGGTTGGTAAATGGGTGGAAGAAATAGTTGAGTCAAGTGAAATTGAGCTGGTTGATGTTGAATATGTAAAAGAACAAAGTGGATGGATACTTAGGGTGTTTTTAGATAAGCCTGGCGGCATTGATTTAGATGATTGTAGCCGGGTCAGTGAGGAATTAGATGAAAAACTAGACCAAGAGGACCCTATCCCTGGGGCATATTCTCTTGAAGTTTCTTCACCGGGCTTAGAAAGACCGCTGAAGAAAGCCTCAGATTACCAACGTTTCGCCGGAAAATTGGCGAATATTAATACGTATAAAGGTATTCATGGAAGAAAGCGTTTCAAAGGTCTTTTAAAAGGTCTTGACGGAAATGATAATATTTTATTAGAGTGGGAAGGGGAAACGATTAAAATTCCCCTAGAATTGATAGCCAAAGCAAATTTGGCTGTGGATTTCTAAAACAGGGGGCCATAAAGTCATGAATGTAGAGTTGATTAGCGCTTTAACGGAGTTAGAAAAAGAACGGGGAATTTCAAAGGACGTGCTTATAGAGGCTATTGAAACTGCAATAGTTTCTGCGTTTAAAAAGAACTATGGAACTAGTTCTTCTTCCAGCGTTCGTGTGGAATTTAATCAAAATACAGGGGCGATAAATGTCTTCTCCCGACGGGAAGTTGTGGATGAAATCGAAGATCCCACTTCTGAGATAGAACTGGAAGAAGCAAAAGAAATCGATATTAATTACGATATAGGCGACGTTATAGAAGAGGAAGTAACTCCCGCGGATTTTGGAAGGATTGCGGCGCAAACGGCTAAGCAAGTGGTTATACAAAAGATTAGAGAAGCCGAACGTTCTAATGTCTATGATGCGTACTCTAATCGGGAAGGTGATGTTGTTTCCGGAACGGTGCAACGGGCTGATCATCGCCAGGTAATAGTTGATCTAGGTGACGTTGAAGCGGTTTTGCCATTAGGTGAACAAATCCCCGGCGAACAATATGGGCAGCATGGTAGGTTACGCTTTTATATTAATGAGGTTCGTCAAAGTAGCAAAGGTCCACAGGTGTTCTTATCCAGAACGCACCCGGGTTTATTAAAGGCCTTATTTGAATTCGAAGTTCCTGAGATTCAAAGCGGTGAAGTGGAGATCAAATCTGTTGCCCGTGAGGCAGGTAATAGATCTAAAATTGCCGTTTATAGTAGAGATGATAATATTGATCCCATCGGGGCATGTGTCGGCTCGAGGGGGTCAAGAGTTCAATCGGTAGTTTCGGAACTTGGGAATGAAAGAATTGATATTGTTGAATGGGTTCCCGACACAGGTGAATTTATAAAAAATGCACTTAGTCCGGCCAAGGTGATTTATGTTCGGATTGATGAAGAAGAAAAAGTTGCCTACACAGTTGTACCCAACGATCAACTTTCGTTAGCCATCGGTAAAGCCGGGCAAAATGCACGTTTAGCTGCACGCCTTACCGGTTGGAGAATTGATATTAAAGATGAAGAACAAGCTAGGGAATTTTTCGATGAGTTAGAGTTAATTACCGAAGAAGAAACTCCGGATGAATTAGACCAAGTTGAAACTGTTGAAGAAACAGCCGAAGAACCTGAATCCGTTGAGCTTGTCGCCGAAAAGGAATCAGAAGTTAAAGAAAAACCCGTGATCCAGGAGATTAGCGAGGAAGATATAGCCAGCTTGACCAACGTGGTTAAAAGAAAGAGTTGGCAAGAGCGTTTTGGTGTTATAGACGAGTCTGAGGGTGAGCAAGAGGAAGCGGAACCGGTGGAATCCGGTTCTGAAGATAAGCAGGAGACTGATAAGACTAAGAAGAAGAAAGAAATGGTTATAACCGATTTATCGCAATTAGACTCAATTGATTTCAAATTCGATGGTAAGAAATAGGTGATAGCTAATGCGAAAAAGGCATGTTCCAATGCGCACTTGTGTCGGTTGTCGTTCGTCTTTACCCAAAAAGGAGTTAATTCGTGTAGTGCGCGATCCCGATGGCAAAGTTGAACTCGATCTTACGGGTAAACGTTCCGGACGGGGAGTTTATGTATGTCCCAATGAAGAGTGTTTGGATACTGCAGTAAAGGAAAAGCAATTAGAGCGCGCTTTAGCCACCAAGATTAGCCCCCAGTTGTTGATGGAACTTAAAAGGGTTTTACATGAACAAGATATATAATTATTTAGGACTTGCACAACGTGCGGGTCAAATTGTAAGCGGTGAACAGGCTGTATTGATCGGGGTTAATAGGCGCAAAATAAAATTATTACTTATTGCCGAAGATGCATCCAAGAACACCTTTAACAAGTTTAAGTCACTGGCTCATAATCACAATATAAAGTATCTAATCTATGGTGATAAAGCGTCAATAGGTCAAGCGATTGGTAAATCACCGAGGACTGTTTTAGGTATTTTGGACAACAATTTTGCCAACGTGATTCAGACTCGAATTTTAGAGTCAGTGCAGGAAAAAATTAGGAGTGATGCTGATGACGAAAATGAGAATCTATGAGTTGGCTAAAGAATTAGATGTTGAAAGCAAGATTCTTGTTAAATTTTTAGGGGAGCTCGGGGCAGACGTAACAAGCCATATGAGCTCAATAGACTCGGACATAGCCGTAATGGTTCGGGAACATTTTGAGGGTTTGCAGGAGGACGTTGAAATAGATAGTGAAGTGGAGCAAGCTGTGGCGAAAGTAGAAAAGATCAAAAAACGAGATAAGACAGAAAAAGAACCTAAGTCTACTCAACCACACAAAGAGAAGAAAAGGACCAGAGGTACCCAATCAAGGGATAAATCGGAGACCAAAAAAATCTCTGTGCCCGAAAACATCTCCGTTAACGATCTTGCCCAGAAATTTGGCGTTGGTGGAACAGAGGTAATAAAAGAACTTATGAAAATAGGTGTAATGGCTTCACTAAGCCAAACTATAGATTATGATATAGCTTCTATTATTGCCGCGGAATTTGGCATTGAAGTAACAGAAGAACAAGATTTGGCTGAAGAGATTTTTTCAGTAGCATGCGATGACAATCCCGATTTACAACAAGTGCGCCCACCTGTTGTTACGATTATGGGCCATGTTGACCACGGAAAGACAACCCTGCTCGATTCTATTCGAAAAACAAAGGTAACTGCCACCGAAGCAGGGGGAATTACCCAACACATCGGTGCTTACCAAATTGAATATAACGAAAAGCCGATTACTTTCTTAGATACCCCCGGTCACGAGGCATTTACTGCTATGCGCTCGAGGGGGGCCAGCGTAACGGACGTCGCAGTATTGGTAGTTGCTGCAAATGACGGGGTTATGCCCCAGACAGTGGAAGCTATTAATCATGCTAAGGCCGCCAAGATTCCCATTATTATTGCCATTAATAAAACGGATCTCCAAGCCGCCAATCCTGATCGTGTAAAGCAAGAGTTAACAGAACACGAATTGGTTGTGGAAGAGTGGGGTGGAGATACTATAGCTGTTAATGTTTCCGCTTTGCAAGGCGAAGGCATTGATGATCTGTTGGAGATGATTCTCTTGGTTGCTGAGGTAGAAGATTTAACGGCGAACCCTGATTGTCCCGCAAGGGGTAATGTGATTGACGCCCAATTGGATAAGGGACGGGGACCCGTTGCCACAGTCTTGATTTCTTCGGGAACTTTACGTGTAGGCGATGCTTTTGCCGTCGGTAATGTGTGTGGTAAAGTAAGGGCACTGATGAATGATCAAGGGGAGTCCATTAAAGAAGCGGGTCCATCTACTCCTGTGGAAGTTTTGGGTATTAGTGGGGTACCTTCAGCGGGCGATTCATTTGTGGTAGTTAAAGATGAACAGACCGCTCGTCAAGTGGCCGCCATCCAACAAGAGAAACAGCGCGACAAAGACTTGAGTCGATTTAATCGCGTTACTTTAGATGATTTATTCCAGAAGATTCAAGATGGCGAAGTTAAAGAATTAAACCTTGTTATCAAAGCTGACGTGCAGGGTTCTGCCGAAGCTGTGCGAGCTTCACTTGAAAAACTATCCACAGATGAAGTACGAGTAAAAGTAATTCACCAAGGGGTTGGTGCCGTTTCCGAATCTGACGTGCTTTTGGCTGCAGCCTCCGATGCGGTTATTATAGGTTTCAATGTACGTCCCGAACCAAATGCTATGAAGGCCGCCGAACGTGATGGCGTTGACATTCGTGTTTATCGAATAATCTACCAACTTTTGGATGATGTTAAAGCGGCAATGGCCGGTTTACTAGATCCTGAATTTAAAGAAAAAGTTCTGGGTCGCGCCGAGACCCGCCAGGTCTTTAAAGTACCGGGTGGCGTCATTGCAGGTAGTTACGTATTAGATGGAAAAATCACAAGAGCAGCTGAAGTGCGAGTTCTTAGAGATAGCGTCATCGTTCACGAAGGTAAAATTTCATCTCTAAAGCGCTTTAAAGATGACGTAAGGGAAGTAGCGCAAGGTTATGAGTGTGGAATTGGCGTTGAAAGGTTTAATGATATTAAAGAGGGAGACATATTAGAAGCGTTTACCATGATAAAGGTGGAACGTACTCTCTAGAGGTGATAAATAATGAGTAGTAGATATAAAAGGATTGCTGAAGAAGTTAAGCGAGAAATAAGTGCTATCGTGGCTAAGGAAGTAAAGGATCCGCGTTTGGGCATGATTAGTATTACAGATGTTGATGTTTCCCGCGACTTATCCATAGCTAAAGTTTACTTTAGCATGCTAGGTTCAGAAGAAGAAAGGGAAATAACATTAGAGGGTCTAAATCGGGCAAGGGGCTTTATACGTTCCGAATTAGCCAAGCGTCTACAGCTGAGACATACACCTGAAATAAAATTCCTGTTCGATGGCTCTCTGGAGCAAGGAGCAAAAATGGATGCTTTGCTCAAGAGTCTAAAACAAGATTCTACTAAGGAAGAATAGAAATGATGAATACTCTCGGGGAAGTTGCACAATTTTTGCGCGAACATGATGATTATATCATTGTGGGTCACGAAAATCCGGATCCGGATAGTATAGGATCCATGTTGGGTTTATACTACGGATTGGTACAGATGAATAAAAGATGTCGTATGGTTAGTGCCGATCCTATACCTAAAACTTTAACATGGACAGGTCTAGAGTTAATTGAGCATATTCCGGAGGGAATTGATGCACAAGATCGATGTGTA
>DUPA01000191.1 GCA_012838515.1 Natronincola sp.
AAAGTGGTTATCTTGGCGGTAATTGATGACAGAAGAAACGCTACTGATATTCTCTTGGAGAGAATCTTGGAGATTGACTAAAAAAGTCATGAAGAGAGGTCCAATTAGTACGCCAGGTTTTGACAGCATACGGATATTTTTTGCCTCATTGCTCTTGAAAAGCATCCATTGCCAGTGCAGCAGCTGATTCGCTTTCTCCAATCAAAATACCGAGAATGTCTTTACGCCCTTCTAAGTCAATGCCAATCACAATATGGATGGAGGTAAAAAGGTCTAACCGGCGAATTACTAAGATGTGTTTCAACAATAATTCTTTAATTAGAAGCTAAGTTAATAGGCATAAAAGAGGCGGGAACTTTTTGGATATAAATGGCGCAATCTCATTAATGTAGGGGATTATTGATACTGATTGAGTTATTTATCTCGAAAATAGTAGAAGTCAGGTGGACAAAGATTTAATGAAAATTTCAATTTGGAGGGTTATAAGTGAAAAAAGATATTCGGTGGAGGCAGCGCTTTCAAAACTACCAAAGAGCACTGCAGCAATTGCAAGAAGCAGTTAATCTGGCTACCGAAAGACCCTTAAGTAACCTAGAAAAACAAGGAATGATTCAATTATTTGAGTTTACCCACGAGCTATCTTGGAAAACTTTAAAAGATTTTCTCGAACATCGAGGTAACGTTGATATTTATGGGTCGAGAGATGCCATAAGGGAAGCGTATAAAGTGGACCTGATCGAAGATGGTGATGTCTGGATGGAGATGATTCATAGCCGCAATCTAACCAGCCATACCTATAATGAGTTAGTGGCTAGCGAAATCGTTGAAAAAGTAATCGTAAATTATTTATCTTGTTTCAATCAGTTAGTAACCAAATTGCAATCATTTTTAGAGGATGAGTGAAATGCGTTTTGGATTATCAAATAAGACTATTGATAAAATTCATAGCGTTTTTATCAAATATCCCAAACTTAAGCAAGTGATTATTTATGGCTCGCGGGCAAAGGGTAATTTTAGACCGGGTTCAGATTTAGATCTGGTTATAATAGGTGATGGGCTCGATTTTAACGATTTGCTCAGTATAACAGCGGAATTGGATGAACTTGATTTAGTTTATAAAATGGATCTAGAAATCATGGAACGAATTACTAACGAAGAATTATTAAACCATATTGAACGTGTCGGTAAGATCTTTTACGAAAGGCGAATTTAGCGTAGCGATATAAAAAACGGCTAGGAAAACCCTAACCGTTTTTAGTCATATTTAGAGCACAATAATCTTATCAGGTGTTGTCTGCGCGGGAATACTGCGAGTTGCTGCACCGTAGAAAACCACAAGATCCTTATTTCTTAAATCCTCACTAGTTTCTTTGCCATCCCGGTTAATAATCTTAACTTCGGAGTTCAATTTGATTTTAAGAAATCCATCAGTGCTAACTAGATCGTCATTGAATCTATCCACATGAATTGAACCTGAGTATTCCTTAGAATTAGCCACTATTACCTTTGGAGTAAGTTGCGGTGGCATACTTAACGCCATGGGCGTATTCCCCGGATAATAAGCAGTAATTTCTTGTCCTGCTTTAAAGCTATTTGCTTCAATAAACTCTTGCTTTTCTTGGTCTAGCAAAATCACTTGTTCCGGAATGTGAAAAACAATAACATTATCAGGATTATCTTTGTTCTCCACAATTAAGCTCGGTAGTTCTTTGTGGTCAAGAACTTCCTTGATTATGCCATTAAAGCTTAAATACTCGAAGGGATTCAATTCTTCGAAAATAGCGTTCGAGTCATCAACATTCTTGTCTTTAGTTACGGCGTAAGCCCCAAAAATGATTAGTAGGCCCACAAGACCATAAGTTAGTATTTTATTCATGATTTTCCTCAAGTAGTTAAATTAATTACTGTGGTACAGTATACTACTTCTGAAAAAGGAGGGCAAAGGTTAATTCTCGCAAAACAGTATATAACAGGAAAACAATTCAGAAATGCCGCTTTTGCCTTCACATAAGAAATGGGACGAATATCATCTTTACTATTCATATTATCTTTCCGACTTCATAGTCAAACTAATCCGTTCGCGTCCGGCGTCCACTTCTAAGATTCTAACCGACACAATGTCTCCGACTTGCACCACATCGGTTGGATGACGCACATAATTATCACTTAGTTGAGAGATATGAACTAGTCCGGCTTTTTTTACGCCAATATCTACGAAAGCACCAAAGTCTACCACGTTTTGGATAGTACCTTTTAAAATCATACCGGGTCTTAAATCCTCCATTGATAACACATCATCTCTAAATAGTGGAGCAGGTAGTTCATCCCTTGGATCCCTACCCGGTTGGCCTAAAGCATCAATAATATCTCGAATAGTAGGTTCTCCTGCATCTAAGTTTAATGCAACTTCCTTTGCATTTAATCCTTTAAGCTTGCCACGAATTTCCGCAAGTGTCTCCCTATCTTGTAAATCTTTTTCCTTATAGCCAATTTGCTCTAAAATTTGGAGTGCTAAAGAATAGGATTCGGGGTGAACTGCTGTATTATCTAAAGGTCTGTCGCCATCGGCAATACGCAAAAAACCAGCGGCCTGTTCAAAGGTTTTGGGTCCAAGTCCTTTAACTTTCTTTAACTCAGAGCGTTTTTTAAAGGTGCCGTTTTCCAAACGGTAATTTACCACTTCATTGGCAACCCTAGCGGAGAGACCTGCAACATGGCTCAAGAGGGCACCTGATGCAGTATTTAGTTCTACGCCAACATGGTTAACGCAGCTTTCTACTACGGTTCCCAAAGCATTTGTCAATTCTTTTTGGTTTACATCATGCTGATATTGACCAACCCCAATTGATTTGGGATCAATTTTTACAAGCTCAGCTAGGGGATCTTGTACCCTTCGGGCTATGGAAATAGCACCGCGGATACTAACATCTAAATCCGGGAATTCTTTTCGAGCCAGATCCGAAGCTGAATAGACCGAGGCACCGGCCTCATTTATAACTAAATATTGTAGATCAGGGCTATGCTCTTTGATTAGCTCCGCTACTAATTGTTCCGTTTCTCTGCTTGCCGTGCCATTTCCAATAGTTACTAGTGAAAGATCATGTTTTTTGGCCAAAGCTTGTAATGTTTCAATTGCTTCATTCCAGCGTTTTTGAGGTTCGTGGGGGTAAATGGTTGTGTACTCCAAAAGATCCCCGAACTCATTGACCGCCACCACTTTGCACCCTGTTCTAAAGGCAGGGTCAATACCTAAAACACGTCGTCCCCTTACGGGACTTTGCATCAAAAGATCCCGCAGATTCTTGGCGAAGATCTCAATGGCATGTTCTTCTGCTGCTTCGGTAAGTGCATTTCGTATATCTCGCTCAACACTCGGAGCAAGTAAACGCTCGTAGCCATCTTCAATTGCCATTTTAAGATAAGGGAAACTCGGTGAACTTTGCGCGGTGATTACCTCTTTTGCAATAAGTGCATAAGCTCGCTGTGCATCAATTTGAATTTTTACTTTTAGGACTTTTAAGCGCTCACCGCGATTAATTGCTAAGATACGATGGGGAGGAATCTTAGAAACATCTTCAAAATAATCAAAGTACATTTGAAACTCTTGCGCTTCGGCAATTTCTTCGCCTTTTACCTCTTCACTAAATAAAATCCCCGTATCGTAGGTGAATTTTCGAATCATGGCCCTGATTGCAGGGTCATCGGTGAATTGTTCTGCCAAAATGTCTTGCGCACCTTGCAAAGCATCTTCTACTGTGGCAACTTCGTCGTTGATAAAGTCTTTTGCTAAAATCAGAGGGTCATCTGCGCCTTGCTCCAGTAGCTTAAGGGCAAGGGGTTCTAGACCTTTTTCTTTTGCCATTGACGCCCTGGTTCTGCGTTTTGGCCTAAATGGTCTGTAAATATCATCTAAAACTTGTAGCGTGGCGGCATTTGCGATCGCCTCAGCTATTTCAGGAGTTAATTTTTCTTGTTCATCTATTAAGCGATGAACCTCTGCTTTGCGCTCCTCAAGATTGCGTAAGTAAGTTAAACGTTCTGAAAGATCGCGAATTACTGTTTCATCTAGTTCGCCCGTGGCCTCTTTGCGATAACGTGCGATAAAAGGAATGGTGTTTCCTTCATCTAACAAGGCAACAGTCTGCTCCACTTGCTTTGGTTTAATATTAAGTTCAGTAGCCAGTTGTTTTAAAATATCCATGAAAACCCTCCTTCTAGATTAGAATAACAGAATTGGAAGGAAGAATCAAAAGAATGTTGAAAGACTAGGCGAGGTGGTATTATGCTTGTGGAGCATAGGACGGTTGCTAAGGAAACGGAGATTACCTTAATAGAAAAGAAGTCTAAATTTATAGCCCGAATCAAGCCGGTGAAAACCGTCGAAATGGCTGAGGAATTTATAGATAAGATTCGCAAAGAACATTGGAATGCCACTCATAATGTTCCTGCTTATATCATTGGCATGAATCAGGAAATTCAGAAATATAGTGATGATAACGAACCTAGTGGTACTGCAGGCTTACCAATGCTGGAAATTCTTAAAGGGAATGAGTTAGTAAATGTGGTCGTAGTAGTAACCCGTTATTTCGGAGGAACGCTTTTGGGGCGAGGAGGTCTTATTCGCGCTTATGGCGGTGCCACAAGGGAAGCAGTTAAGTCGGCAGGTATAGTTAAAATGGTTCCGGCAAGGCGCACAGCTATAACAGTTGATTATGTGCACTCCGGTAAAATAGAAAACGAATTGATTATCCGCGGTATAGTTCAAGAAGAAACAGAATATCTAGAAAAAGTCACGTATAACGTCTTACTCTTCGCGGATGAAGTGGATTCTTTAAAACAGGCGATTCAAGAATTTACTGCAAATGAATTTACGTGGAGTGAAGGAAATCAAGTTTATCGTTCTGTTCCTTTGGAAAGTGAGAATGATGATAACTTGTAATTAATAATGAACTTGAGGAGAGTAGACAAAATGTCAAAAATAACACGTAGACCCCATGCGGCGTTGTACCCTGTACCACCGGTTCTGGTGAGCTGTCAAAGCACAGGACCTGCCAACATAATAACTTTGGCGTGGGCCGGCGTAGCATGTTCTGATCCAGTAATAGTTAGTTTAGGAATTCGTCCGGAACGGTATTCTTATGATATAATCAAAGAGTCGGGCGAATTTGTGATTAATATTCCAAGTGCCGGTCAATTGGAGATAGTTGATACTTGTGGGGTCATAAGTGGACGAGATTATGATAAATTCACCGAACTACAAATAACCCCTTCGCCGACGCAAAAGATTCAGGTGCCATTGATAGAAGAATGTCCCGTCAATATTGAATGTAGATTGAAGCAAATAATTCCCCTAGGTGCACATGATTTGTTTTTAGGCGAAGTTTTGCTCGTACATTTTAGCGAAGAATATGTAGTTGATGGGCGATTTGATTTATCCTTGGCAGATCCTTTAGCCTATGGTTTTAGTCAGTATTTTCGTTTAGGCGATTTACTGGGCAGGCATGGTGAATTTGCTTTAAGAAAGAGGTGAGTGATAGCTAAATGAACAAGCGTAGATTTATGATTTCTGCTTTATTTTTTATTTTATTTCTTATTACAAGCACTTATGCTCAGGCTGCCTTACCAAAGCCGCAAGGTTTTGTTAATGACTTCGCTTTAGTGATGGATGGTAAAAGTAAAGCCCAAGTGATGCTAATTGCGGAGAAACTACAGAAAGAACAAGGTATTGAGCTTGCAATTGTGACTGTACCGCAAACTTCACCTTTAGATCCGAAGACCTATGCAACGCAGCTTTTTAATGAATGGGGCATAGGTGGGCCTGAAGATAGTGGGATACTCATTTTACTTTCTATTGATGGTGCAATTGAAGTTGAAACAGGTTATGGTATAGAAGGTGTTTTACCTGACGGGTTAGTCGGAGCTGTTATTGATCAAGAAGGATTGCCTCATTTTAGAAACAAACAGTATGGGCAAGGTTTAGTTAATATGGCTAGCTCTTATGCTAATATTTTGGCAGGAGAAGAGTTTGAGATTAAAAAGGATAATTCTGAAGGATCCGGTTGGCTAGCCTCTTTTGCAATTTTTTTATTAATAGTAATTTTCTTACGTCGCGGTCGCCGTTTTCCTCCCGGGGGAGGCTACGGTGGTAGGGGCGGTGGCAGAACAGTAATTATTCCAGGACCTCGCATGGGTCCGCGTCCCGGCGGCTCTTCAAGAGGCGGTTTTGGTGGTTTTGGCGGGGGTCGTAGCGGAGGTGGAGGTGCCGGTAGGCGATTTTAATGATTGAGGAGAGTAGAAAATGAAAAAATCAACCATAGTTTTAATTAGTATTGCGGTTATTTTATTAATTCTTGTCACAAGTGTCGTCGGTAAATATAATCAATTGGTAGAGCTGGAAAACAGTGTTGATGGTCGCTGGGCGCAGGTGGAAAACCAACTGCAAAGGCGGGCTGATCTAATTCCTAATCTGGTTAATACCGTAAAAGGATATGCCGGTCACGAAGAAAAGGTCTTTGCCGATGTGGCCGATGCCAGAGCAAGGCTTTTAGGTGCCAACAACCCTGCCGATGCGGCATCAGCCAATGCGGGGTTAGATTCTGCATTAGGTAGATTGCTTGCTTTAAGCGAATCTTATCCGGAATTAAAAGCGGACTCAAGTTTTATTCGACTACAAGATGAATTAGCCGGAACGGAAAATCGTATTGCCACTGAAAGAATGCGCTTCAACGAAGCAGTTCAAACTTGGAATGCCACAATAAGAAAGTTCCCCACTAATATCGTGGCGAACTTCATGGGCGGTCAGGCGAAATCTTACTTTGAAGCAGCCCCCTCTGCCCAAGAGGTACCTCAAGTTCAATTTTAAGCAGTAAATAAGTAAGCAAGGGTCCTACTAAGGACCCTTTTAAAATCCCGTAAAAGGGAGTGGTCGTGTCGATTCTTCGAGTAAGTCTCGGTCTATAGGAGTGATATTACCGGCGAAATAATGCAGAACCTCCAGGGCCTCTTCGGGAAACTCCGTGGTTTTCCAGACAACAAATTGCGCAAGTTGAGCCGGATGCTCAATACCATAGATTACTTGGTCTTGCTCATCACTACCTAAGGGGAGCAAGGCACCTTGTTCAACAAAATGATTATATCTTCCTTCTTCTATGGCCATTACATCAGGTGCTTCGTTAGCTGCAATTAGAACCATGAGCTTTTGATTAATTGTTCCGGGGGGAATAAGTTGGAGATCAATATAGATTTCTTCATTTTCGGCATTAAATTGGTCTGTAAGTTTAGTCATCTCCGTCTCTAGTTGGTAATAGCTTTCTCCCATAAAAACAATTTTGTGGCGATCGCCTGCCGGATCAGGAGGTTTCGGCCAGAAAATTGAGGTGAGAATAATGATTACAACTGCGCTTAAAATACCAAAGATAACTTTTTTAGATATGGGAGCAGGTGGACCATCGCCTTCAGGTTTCGGACCTACCACCGCTTTGGCAATTTGGGCGCATCCTTGCTTTCCGCAACCGCCCTTGTTTTTCCAACATTTCACATGATGGATTCCACCGCATCTCGGGCAAATTACGATTTCATCTTCTGCCGAAACGGAATCTGCACAAACTAAACATGGCTTACCGGCATGGGATGAACCAATAGTGATTTCTTCTAGCTTTTCTTTCACATTAAACACCCCAATATCTTGAAATTCATAGTATGATAGGTAGTATTGTTAATGTATCATATTGTCGTTAGTCTGCCAAGCATATACAATAGAGTTTGAAAGGGTGGTAATCATGAAACCAGAAGTTGAAATTTACACTGACGGGGCTTGTAGTGGCAATCCCGGACCTGGGGGTTGGGGCGCGGTACTGTTATCTGGTTCCCACGAAAAGGAAATATCGGGGTTTCTGCCGGATACTACTAACCAACGCGCAGAATTAATCGCGGCCATAAAAGGCCTAGAAAGTTTAAAAAAGCCCTGCAAGGTAAAACTTTACTCAGATAGTGCCTACTTAATTAATGCCTTTACCCAAGGTTGGATTGAAAATTGGCTGAGAAACGGCTGGCTAAATTCGAAAAAGGAACCTGTTAGTAATGCAGACTTATGGGAACGATTAATTGAGCTCTCTAATACGCATAATGTTGAATGGATTAAGGTTAAGGGACACAGCGATAATGAATTAAATAATCGTTGTGACGCTTTGGCAAAAGGTGCAATAGAAGCGCAGAACCAAGGGGTGTAACTATGCGGCTGGATTATGAAGATTTAATTCAAGAGATAAAGGAAATAACCACAGTAGATGGTTTTGTCTCGGCTTGTTTAGAGATCAAAGATAGCATGTATTTTTACGATCGCGATCTGATGCTTTCGGCTTATAGTGCTTCATTAGAGCTTTTGATTGTGGTAGCATTACTCAGCGCTACACTTCAAGGTTCTAAGGAGCTATTAAAGGTAGAAGCCGAAATTGGAACTTGTATAGATGATCTTTTGGAAGAATTGGATGGCTACCATTTTCCCTTAGATATCCAGTATGTTGTTGATCATTTTATGCAGGGTGCAGGGTTAAATTCCCGCCAATGCATCCCGGTTTATATTCAAATGATTAAGAATTATTCATGTGACGGTGGAATGTCTAAAAGCATAGATGCCCTGATAGATCAAAGCCATGGAGAACTTTTAGAAGATAATCAGCAATGGACCGATGTGGAATTTAACTTGGCTGAAGTGGGAAATCAAATGCTCCAAGGCGCAAGCTTAAGACCCATCTGGCTACAGGTTAGTCATCCGCGCATTAGAACTATTTTAACCAGCTTGCAAACATTAATGAACAACTGTCAGGTTACACCCTATTTTAACTTTCCCTTAGAAAACATCAAGGTCGAGAGGCAGAAAAGGAAGAAAATCGGCGGCAATGTCGTTTTAGAACTGGGTATTTTTCGTAAATTCAGACAAGGAGGTTCCGGCTACACCAATCTTAATGTGGCTATGGAAAAGGATGAATACGATTATTTCTTTGAAGGATTACTAACGGAGCTTAGGCATGTAAATGTGGAACCCGATTCTGAGGTTAAGGCACTTATCGAAATGATTTTCCGTTCATATCTTGTAAATCCTGAAATAGACCCTGAGTTTCTTATAAAATTAATGATGTATTGCGAACTTTGGAAAGTAGCAGAGGTTAGCCCTATCATTATAGAGATCTTAGAAGTTCTTCCGGTGGATCACATCTTGTTTCATCATTTTTGGAATCTGCTTAAATCTTTTGATGGAAAAGCATTGCCTGCGATCAGAAGTTATATTCGTTCAAAGCAAGAATCTCCTTTAATGCCATATTTGGGAATGATTTTATCTGCAGGTAAGCCCGGAAAACGTAAGTGGTCGCTATTAAAAGAAATGTTCGAGAATTATGAAAAACAAGATGAAAACAAAGTCGAAATAGCCCTTTCCATAGCGCATTTTGGAGGAAATGAGGCGATCACTTTTTTACAAACCGCTCTAGCCGAGGCAAATAACGGCGGCGTAGTTTATAGGGAAGGTCTTAGAGATGCATTAGCTTACGCAAATGGCAATCATGACTTACCGTAACGCTGAATCTTATCCATTCCCCACCGGGCCGCTTCTCTTACCATGTCACTGGGGTGATTTCTAGTTGTTTCTTCTAAGATGGGTAATGCTTCAGGATCTTTGTGATTTCCCAGAACTATGCACGCATTGCGCTGCAGAATATTCTTACCTCTCCACGCTATGCTAGTTGCCGAAAACACTTTGTTAAATTCATTCTTATCCATTTCTAAAAGCGTGAGCAAGGGGAAATGGGGTCCAACTATGGGTTCAAACTCTTTGTGTTTAGTTAACGGGGCTTTTTGATTAATGCCGCATGCCTGCTGGCAAGTGTCGCAACCCCATAATCGATAACCCAATTTATCTCTAAACTCCATGGGGATAGAACCGGATTTTTGGGTTAAGTAAGAAAGGCAACGTTTAGCATCAATTGTTCCCGGTGAGACTAATGCACCTGTGGGACATGCCTTAACACACGCTGTACATTTCACAGGCTCAGACCAGTTACATTGGTCGGGCTTTTTTGTTGTGGGGAGTTTTACGTCAACTAAAATTTCACTTAAGAAAACCCAAGAGCCGAATGGTGGTACATAGACTGCGCAGTTGCTTCCGGGAAAACCCATACCCGCTTCGATGGCTAAAGCGCGATCTATTAGAAAACTAGTATCCACAGCCTTGCTGCATTCTTTTGCCCCAAAATCCGTTTTTAAATAGTTAATTATTTTGTCCATACGCCGGTTTAAAACGTTGTGGTAATCTTCACCCCAAGCGGAACGTGAGATAGTTCCGTGGAGACTCGGGGTTGGTCCTGCGTGACCCGTATTATAAGAAATGGCGAGGCTAATGATGCTTTTGGCGCTTTTTTGAAATTTAAGGGGGTTGATTCGTTTTTGTATATCCCTGTCTACGAACGCGGGATACCGATCTTCATCCATCGCTTTTTCAAGAATAGGAAGCATGTTATTTAAAGAAGTCACAGGCATGATGGCAAAAGCGTCAAATCCCGCTTGGAAAATAGCATTTTCTAGATTTTGTAAATCACTCATGCGTCTGCCCCTTTCCCCAAAATAGAAAAAGGAGAGCATCTAGGCTCCCCTTCTGTTATTACATGGCCGCTTCTACTGATACAATCTCAGGAATTTCGTGCTTGATAATTCGTTCAATGCCGCCCTTTAAAGTCATTTGAGACATGGGGCATCCCACACAAGCACCTTTAAGCCTCACTGTAACCACATTATCATCGCTGATTGCCACAAGTTCAACATCGCCGCCATCTGCTTGGATAGCCGGACGAATTTTATCTAAAACTGCTTCAACTCTATCTTTCATCTAGGCACCTCCTTAGTTTTTACATTTATAAGTATACACCTTATTATTTATAAAGTCCACGAGGAATTTACCCATTTTGTGGACGCAAATCTTCGTTTAGTCCATCAATAACTTCGGCTAGAAAATCAAAATCAACTTCATAATTTGCATTACCGTTAGTCTTACCAAGTTTCAAGATTTTAGCAACTGCAAGGTTGCTGATGTGATAGGAAACTGTGGCACTAGTTACTCCGATAATTTCAGCGATTTCTTTAGTTGAAGTAACACCGGATGCGAATAACTTAAGTACTTCATAACGGGTTTTGTCTCCTAGATTTTTAAAAACAGAAACTCGTTCGAGGGTTTGATTTTCATTTATTTCGCGAATTTTAGAAAATGCGTCTTCTATTTTCAATCCCCAAACCATGTATTTCTCTTTGGGTCCCGATGTGATCTTAAGTGCATAGGAACCAATTACAGAGACAAGTATTGAGTAAATGTCTTGCCCTTCTAAAAAATCTTTTTTGGCGTTTGAGTAGCTTAATCTTTCTACCCCATCTAGACCTTCGTTGTTAAATGTTGTAACGAAATATTCGCCATAATCCTTAACTCGGGGTGCAAAGGGTCGATAAAGTTCATCAAAAATTGGTAGAAGATTTTTCATTAGTCCTACATAACGCTTAGTGTATTCGTGTGGATCGTCAAAAATCATGTATAGATTCCATTTAGTAGCCGATTCGACCGGCAAATTTTTAATTATAGATTTTATTTTATCGAAGTCGTGTAGAAGTTTTTCTGCTTCATTTCGTGCCTCATTTGCACTTGGTAGATTCTTATCTTTGAGCAAAACATAAGTTAAGACGTTAAGGCTTATTTCTTCGTTACTTAGCTGTAATAAGTGGCTTAGGTACGAAGTTTCATCTTTGGAATTCATAATTGTCGTGCCACTAATTAAAAGATCTATGAAGTCATGTTCGCTGGAAAACTCTCCATGATAAAACTCATTAATTTCATCCTTAAAGGGCTGTAGCTTTTGTTCTATTTGCTTTAGCAAGTCTAAATATTCCTGATCCATCACATCTATGTAATTGGATCTGCTTGCGTATTCGGCGTATTCCTTGGAAAAATATATACATCTGGGAAACATCAGAAAATCATAAAGCTTACTTGCCTCTTGGTGAAATTCATATTTCACTTGTGATCACTTCTCCTGTTTGTACGGGTGTATCGGTCGCTCTCACTAAAGGTCCTTGAAATGCCTTCATGGTAATCAGTAGTATGATACCGATAATAACCACAACTAAACCGGGAGGCAATACATCGAATAAAAACCCAGTGAGCATTTGACCGATTGGTACAGTAATGGTCATGAGCATCTGAGAAACAGATCCTACTCTACCCATGCTATCTTTCGGGATTGACTGTTGGAACATGGTGTTAACTGATATGTTCGTTATTGTAACGTAAATACCTACGAAAAAACAAATAATGAGAAATAAGGTAATCGGTCCAACATTTGATGGAAACTGAGAAATTAACAAGTTGGTGGGCACTATTGCAACGATCAATACAAGGATACCCACTATGGTTAAGCTCCTGTGGCAAATCTTACCCACATTGGTTTCTTTAATAAATTTACTAGAAATAATAGGTGCAATAATCATGGAAGAGGCAAATACCGCTTGAAATAAGCCGAATTGAAAGTCTGTTGCACCAAGGATTTCCTTGGTGATAAAGATCAAGCCAATGGAAAACAAGGGGGAGATGGCAAAGTTGACAAAAGTCCCTAGACCAATGATGGTGGTAATAAACTTATTTCTTCTTATTATCTTGAGACCTGCTAAGAAGTCCTTTTTGAATGCAACGAGACTAATTTTATCCGGTTTTTTGTTTGTTTTGGGTACATTAATGAACATTTCGCTAAAAGCGGAAAGGGCAAAAGCGATGGCATTAACTATTAGGATAGCCTGCATACCAAAGGATACGTAAATGGTTGCACCGATAACCGGTGCAAGTAAGTTGCCAATACTCATCACAAGGGAACTTAAAGAATTGGCCTCTAAAAGATCTTCGCTCCGGACAATACTCGGCTTGATTCCTGCCACGGCAGTTCCAAAAAATATTTCTGTAATCTCTAGTAATATAACAAAAACATAGATTAGTGGCACACTTAAACCGCCATTAATAAAAAATAATATACCAAAGAGGGCAATAAGCCCAGAGTTAAGATAGTCTAAGAAAACGATACTTTTTTTGCGATCAAACCAGTCTCCAAATACTCCTGCAATAGGTGTGAGAATCAATCTGGGTATAACCGAAATTGATAGAATGGATGCGAAGATTGTTGCTGAACCGGTGAGGTCTAATACATAAAGAGAGAGGGCAAATTGCTGCATGTTACTTCCTAAAAGAGAGACTAAGTTACCAAAAATCAATAAAGTAAAATCCCTTTGCTTAAGCAATGATTTTTTAGTCATGGTCGTACCTCCAAAATGTGTAATTCTCTTCCCAGCTTATTCAAGTATTCATCTAATGTCAAGAGCAAATTAGATGAACATCTAACTTTGCCCGGTTGAATATCCCTATCATTTCTCATCAGTCTCTTAGGGCACGAGCGTTATTGCGTACGTACGTAAGTAAATAATCCGCTTTTGTAAACAAAAAACAGACACATTCAAAAGAACGTGTCTGTTCAGTTAAGTCCCACAATACGTAACATATGGAACGGAGGGATCCGGGGGTCTGGCATAACTTCTTTGGGTTTCGCTATGGTCATAGGGACTTTTAAGTACTTTTAGAAAATCGTAAAGTGGTTTGAAATCCTCATCTTGAACTGCCGCCCTTAAGACCTCTTCAACCTTATAATTACGCGGAATCAATGCGGGATTATTCTTTTCCATAATCTCAAACGCGTTAGGTTCTTGCCTTGATTTCCATTTCTTTTTCCAAAGCTTAAATTCATTCGAACTATATAAATCCCCTTTTTCAAAACGTTCAAAAGTAAGATCCAAGAAAGTATTGGTATAATCAGCTTTATGCTCATACATAAGGTGGAGTAAATCTCTTGTTAGTTCTTTATCTTGTGGGTTGTCAGTGGTGATACCAAGCTTTTTCCGCATACCATTTAAAAAATATCCATCGTAAATTGACAAAAAATGCCTAATTTCTTCTTCTGCCAGGGATATGGCCACATTTTGGTCTGCATCTAAAAGTGGCAGAAGGGTCTCGGCAAACCGGGATAAATTCCAGGCCGTTATCTTTGGCTGATTAGCATAGGCATATCTTCCCTGTTCATCAATGGAGCTAAAAACAGTCGCGGGATTAAATACATCCATAAAAGCACAAGGTCCATAGTCAATTGTTTCTCCGCTAATTGCCACATTATCTGTATTCATTACACCGTGGATAAAACCCACTAACATCCACTGGGAGATCAATCTTGCTTGGGCATCAATAACTGCCTGTAAAAAAGAAAGATATCTATTTTTATTGCCTTCAAGCAGCCGGGGATAGTGTCGTTCAATGGCGTAATCAACCAAAGCTTTTAGTTCTTTTTCGGATCCCCACACAGATGCATATTGAAAAGTACCCACCCTCAAGTGACTTTTAGCCACCCTTGTTAAAATCGCACCGGGTAACTTTGTTTCCCTATATATTTTTTCGCCGGTCATAACGACGGCAAGGCTTCTGGTTGTGGGTATTTGTAAACCATGCATAGCTTCACTAATGATATATTCTCTAAGCATGGGGCCGAGGGTTGCCTTTCCGTCTCCGCCCCGTGAATAGGGTGTTCGGCCGGAACCTTTAAGTTGTATATCGTAGCGTTCATTATTAGGCGTCAGCTGTTCTCCGAGTAAAATAGCCCTTCCATCACCAAGTTTTGTGAAATGCCCAAATTGGTGCCCGCCGTATGCTTGGGCAATGGGTAAACCACCACTCGGAATAACATTCCCGCTTAAGATACCCAACCCATTTTGATTGCGCAAATTTTCCCCATTCAAACCAAGATCTTTGGCGAGCATTTCGTTGAAAATAACTAGTTTTCCATGGGGAACGGGGTTTAACTCAACGTGGCTGAAGAAAAGTTCAGGAAGTCTGGCATAAGTGTTCTCGAAATTAAAACCATATTCGTCTGTTTTCATGGTGTACCTCCTGAAAGTATTATAACCGAAAAGATTGAGTCCGTTGCACACTTAGTAAGATTGTCGGTTACCCCAGATTATACCACATCTGTCACATGCAAATTAAAAGCTTAGCCCCTAAAAAATAGGGAAGAGTAAACAAAAGAAAGGTAATTGTATAAGATAAGAGAATTAGTTATATATAGAAATGTATGCAGCAAGTAAGGAGGTTTCCCTTGATAGAACAAAGAACTCCCCGAAAATACCGCGGTTTTACCCTCGATCCGTTTCAAGAAGAAGCAGTGAATCTCATTGACGAAAATAAATCCGTTTTAGTGGCTGCACCCACAGGCGTGGGAAAAACATTGATCGCGGATTATATTATCGAGAAGATTTTTAACGAAGGGGGAAAAGTAGTTTATACTGCCCCTATTAAAGCTTTGAGCAACCAAAAATTCCGTGAGTTTAAAGAAGTTGTTGGTACCGATAATATGGGTATTTTAACCGGAGATGTGGTGATTAATCCTGAGGCACCTATTTTAATCATGACCACCGAAATCTTCCGCAATATTCTTCAAGAAGGACCGGAGCGGGTTGCCGATGTACGTTACGTTATTTTTGACGAAGTTCATTACATAGACGATCCCGACAGGGGCAGTGTTTGGGAAGAAAGCTTTATTTTCATGCCCCCAACAATGCGCTTTTTAGGTCTAAGTGCCACAATTCCCAATGTGGATCAATTGGCAAATTGGATCGAAGATGTACAAAAGCAGGATGTGGAAATTGTAACCCACTTTGAGCGTGTAGTGCCCTTAAGCCACTCTCTCTTTGAGCGCTCCCTGGGGATGACTACCATGTCTAAAGTGCGAAAAAAACATCGCCGTTTACTCAGTGAGCACACGGGGGACGGACGACCGAATATACAGACCACAACCCATCTGGATTTGATTGATGCCATTAAAGATAGATACCTTCCTTGCTTATTTTTCACATTCAGCAGACGAAAATGCGAAAGTAACGCCATAGAACTCGGTCAAGTACATGATTTTTTGGACAAACAAAAAAAGGCCGAGGTAAATGCGATTATTGATCATGTTTTGGAGCGTTATCCCGATATTGAAAGTTCACGTTGGCCTCAGTTAAGGCGTCTGTTATTGAGGGGCATAGCTTATCATCACGCGGGAATGCTTCCTGTTTTAAAAGACATCGTTGAAGAACTTTTTACCCATAAACTTATTTCCGTTCTTTATTGCACAGAGACCTTTGCAGTGGGTTTAAACTTCCCATGCAAAACTGTTTGCTTTGATTCTAGTACTAAGTGGGATGGAATATCTTTTAGACCCATATCCAATAGGGAATATTTCCAAATGGCGGGACGCGCGGGAAGAAGGGGCATCGACGATGAAGGATTTGTCTTTACCATCGTAGACTTGGGTTGGTTTGATCCCAGTCAATTTCCCAGTATGAACGAAAACGAAATAGAGCCCTTAAAAAGCCAGTTCGCTTTGACCTATAATTCCATTTTAAATTTAATTAAAAATTATGATAAAAAAGATATTTATCGTATACTGGGACAAAATTTCGCAACATACCAAGCTTCCGCCGAAAGACAGGGCGTTTTATTACGAATAGAGATGCTTGAAGAAG
Source organism: Natronincola sp. (assembly GCA_012838515.1). Classification (GTDB taxonomy): domain Bacteria; phylum Bacillota; class Limnochordia; order Darwinibacteriales; family Darwinibacteriaceae; genus DUPA01. Next base: position 16,624 of record DUPA01000191.1, read on the forward strand.
AACTTGCCCCGTTTATCGAAAACTTAAGGGGAGGACCCGAACGATTCAACCGAACTGTGCGCCATAAATTCGAACTGGAGCAACGTTTACAGATCGAAAACAAGAAAAGGGCCAGAAATCAACTGAAAAAAGAATTGGGCTCCATAACTCAGCGCTTAGACAGTGCTTTTTATAGTAGTTTCCCCCAAGGTGATCGTTCCCTTCTAAGAAGGGAAAATCGGAAGTATCGCCGCAAGATCAAAGCCTATGGTCATTTATTAATACGGGAACACGAACTGGATCCACATAAAAAATACATTCAAGAATTCACAGATAAAAAATCTTTATTAGAAGCCCTTGGCTATTTACAAGGCGATCAGCTGACAACTGCCGGTCTACTAGCCAGTCAAATCCATGGACACGAGCTAATCGTTACCGAGATGTTTATGGAAGGACTATTCCATTCTTACGAACCGGCAGAATTAAATGCAGTCGCGGTGGCCATCGGCTACGAACCGAGGAAAAATGAATATCGCATTAAACACCGCTTGGATTTCAGTCCACTTCTAAGGATCTGGCACTTCTTAACTAAAATGGAGCAACGCATGATTGGATTTCCCACAGTTCAATTCAACGATCATGTATCTGCCTTGGCTTATCGTTGGAGTAATGGGGAAAACTTCACTAAGCTATTAGAGGAATCGGCCGTTGACGAAGGTGATCTGGTATTCGCCTTCAGAAGGGGTATTGATCTACTTCGTCAGGTGCGTAATGCCACCATTGACGATTTAAGTCTTAACGCAAAATTAAGGGAATGCATTAGTTTAATGGATAGAGATGAAGTATCTATTTGGCTTTAATTTGAGGTGAAAAATGAAATATAAATTACTCGCTTTAGATATAGATGGGACAATCGTTGACGAAAACGGTGTTTTATCAACAAGGACAAGTGAAAGCATCATTCAAGCGCAGCAAAGGGGAATTGTAGTTGTCTTGGCGACCGGTAGACGCTTAACATCCACATTACCCATCGCCCATGAGCTTCAATTAACAAATCTCCTTGTGGTGCATAATGGTGCTGTAGTATTTGATCAAAACAGAAAGAAAAATGTGCTTAAGCATGGGATAGATCTTTTAATTGCTCAAGATATTTTAGAAATGGCCCATGCAAATTCCATCAATTATTTGGTTTTCACAGGTGAAAGTGCAGGTGAAATCGGCATTGCCCCCACGGGGAGCTGGGCCGAATCAGAGGATTTGCTCGGGGTTTACCTTAATGAAACGGCATCTTTTCAAGATGAAGTTATTTTAAATGAAGATCCCATACGTATCTCCATAATTGATCGAAAAGAAAAGATTGAACCTATGTACCAAAGCTTGATGGAAAAACACGGTGAGAATCTTAATGCCATGCTTTTCGGCGAAGATAGGGGTATTTGGTTAGGTATTGAGATAGTTCCGGGAAACTGCCATAAAGGCTTCGGTTTAATGTATGTGGCCGATTATTTAGGCATTAATTCTAAAGAGGTCATTGCAGTTGGTGACAACGTAAATGATATGGAAATGCTTGCATGGGCAGGCTTAGGCATAGCAATGGAAAATGCCACGCCTGAACTTAAATCCAATGCTGATTACATTGCTCCCAGTATCAAGGACGATGGAGTAAGCAAAATCATAAAAGAATTTTTATTATAGGGGGACGATGACATGGCTGTTTTGCATCTGGTACCAAACCCATACGTGCGTCAGGTAAAACGTGCTTTATTTAGGGAAAATAATTCATCCCCGGTTATGACAATTTCTGCATTAATAGCCCATATCCTTAAGGAGGGGCTTATTTCTTATAAAGAAGATCGTATTTTAGAAGAAGTGACCGTGTGGCAAGTGGTACAAGAGCAAAGCGAAAATCTACGCTTCTTCGCTCCCATAGCCCATTATTCCGGTTTTATTCAGGAGTTAAGATGGTTATTTAATCAAATTGATTTCGGCGAAGAAATCTATACTGAAATTCCTGAGGAAGGTCAACAAGAATTAGAATTACTTCATACCTCGTATCACCAAGCACTACAAAGGCAAGGTCTTTTAGATACCCCCGGACAAATTAGGCAGGCATTAGAACTTACACAAAAAGCCACTTATTTACCCCAAATCGAGCAAATCGAATTGCGGGGTCTTGGTGAGTTAACCCCTTTGGAAAACGAGTTTTTGCAATCTTTCGCGGGAGAACGAAAACTCACTAGATTTTGGGCCGAGGTCGGCGAGCCTCAAATAAAAGTGAGGATGGCTAAGGATCCGTATTCTGAAGTGGAAATGATCGGTTTGGAAATTCGTAATCTTTTAGAAAAAGGGACTTCCATGGATGAGATAGGCCTAGCCTTTCCCAATCCCACTCAGTATCTGCCCACCATTCATTCGGTCTTTGATAAACTGGGCATTCCTTGGCATATTCCCGAAGTGAGTTTGCGCAATACTCCACTGGGAAAAAGCTTACTTACCCTAATAGCCGGTGAACTAGAGGGGTGGCATAAGCAGCATTTACAACTTTTAACTGCACCCGGGTGGGGATTTCCTTTCGGATTAAGCTTAGATGAGCTGCGTTTATTGCGCTTAGCACCTCCGTTAAAAGGTTTGCCTCAATGGAGAAGTTATTTAGGCAAGGAGAAGGCCTGGGATACGTTACTGCAAATTTTAACCGATTTAGGGCAAAAAATAGTGACTCAACCGGTTAAAGATTACGCCTTATGGCTAGGGGATCTATTAAA
>DUPA01000192.1 GCA_012838515.1 Natronincola sp.
GAAAGTTTGCTTTGGAGTTGATTTAGGAGGAACAAGTATTAAGTTTGGCATGTTTTCGGCCGATGGTAATTTGATTGAAAAATGGGAAATCCCGACGCGACCCGGGGAATCGGTCTTTCAAGACGTGGCAGATGAGATAAGGGCAAAAACTGCAGAACATGGGTTAGAGCTTAAGGATTTACTGGGTGTGGGAATTGGTGTTCCTGGGCCGGTGCAGGAAAATGGGTATGTTGAGGTGTGCGTTAATTTAGATTTAAGATATACCAATTTCCCCCAAAGATTATCTAAGCTTTTGGATGGAGTCAAGGTTGTTGCCACAAACGATGCCAATGCCGCGGCGTTAGGAGAAAGTTGGCACGGTGGAGGGCAAAATTACAGGCATCTCATGCTAATCACTTTAGGTACAGGTGTGGGTAGTGGTATAGTGTTAAATGGTAAAGTCGTGAATGGTGCCCGCGGTGTTGCCGGCGAGGTGGGACATGTGGTTGTTGACCTTGAGGAAAAGGAACACTGCAAATGCGGAGCACAAGGATGTTTAGAGCAAGTGGCATCAGCGACAGGTGTTGTTAGACATACTAAGAGGTTTTTGCATGCGGATCCCGATGGGGAAAAATCGTCTTTAAGTAAGATAACCGATTTAACGGCAAGGGACGTTATTGATGCGGCGAAAGCCGGTGACGAGCTAGCACAGAAAAGTCTCGAATATTGCATGGAGTTTCTCGGGAAGGCGATTGCTGATTTAGGGCAAATAATTGATCCTGAAGCCTTCATGATCGGCGGCGGTCTTTCCCATGCCGGACCCTTTTTGCTAGATATAATTGTTAAGTATTATAAACTACACTCGGTTTTCTCAAAGAAACGAGTTGATATAGTCTTGGCCCAATTGGGCAATGACGCAGGTATTCAAGGCGCGGCAAAATTAATTTTAGATTAGTTTGCACTCCCCGGAATTTATCCGGGGTTTTCATCAATAAAGTAAATGATCATTTAGGATTGGAGGATTATAATGTTTTTTGGGGCGAAAGAGGGATATGTTGATTTAGGGCAAACAAAGATGCGCTATGTAACTTTTGGTCTGGGAGAAGAACCTTTAGTAATTTTGCCGGGTCTTGGAGATGGCTTAAGAACAGTAAAGGGCATGAGGCTAATTTTGGCCAGGATGTTTAAAGACTATGCTAAAAAATACAAGGTTTTTATATTTAGCCGTAAGGATGATTTAGAGCAGGATTATTCCATAAAAGAGATGGCCATAGATCAGGCTAAGGCCATGAAAAGGCTGGGCATAGAAAAAGCCCATGTATTAGGTGTTTCTATGGGTGGGATGATTGCTCAGCATTTAGCAGTTATTCATCCTGACCTAGTTAGAAGTTTGGTTTTGGCTGTAACAATTTCCAAACCCAATGAAACCCTTATTTCTGTCGTGCAAAGATGGATTGGTTTAGCCGAACAAGGAAATTACAGGGGTCTTATGATAGATACATCTGAAAGAAGTTATTCAGAGGAAAAACTCAAAAAATATAGGGCTTTGTATCCAATCATAACCAGAATCGGAAAACCCAAATCTTTTGACCGATTTATCATCCAAGCTAATGCGTGTATTAATCATAATATCCATGATGAACTGCATAAGATTACTATTCCCACCTTGATTATTGGTGGAGCACGCGATAAGATTGTAGAAGGAAAAGCAAGTGAAGAAATTGCTTCGGCAATCGAAGGAAGTAAGTTGATTGTATATCCCGATCTAGGACATTCGACCTACGAAGAAGCTAAGGATTTCAACAGACATGTACTTGAATTTTTAGAACACATAAGCGAATGAGGTAGAATACGATGCACACTAAAGAAAAACTCTATGCACAAATCGAAAGATTTAACATTAAACCACAGGACACACTCTTAATTCACTCTTCCATGAAGGCCGTCGGTGAGGTGGAGGGCGGCGCGGATACTATTCTAGACATATTTATTGAACTACTCAAAGATGGTCTTTTTATCTTACCAACTCACACCTGGGATAGAATTAATTCTAACAATAGGGTCTTTGATGTGGTGAACACATCTTCCTGCGTGGGGATTCTAACTGAACTTTTCCGCAAAAGACCGGGAGTTGTTCGTTCTTGGCATCCAACACACTCTGTGGCAGCATTGGGTAAAGATGCGCTCGAATATATTCAAGGGGAAGAACAAATTGATACTCCGTGTCGCAGAGATGGTTGCTGGGGTAAACTTTATGATCGAGATGCAAAGATTCTATTCCTCGGTGCCCTTACAACTCGCAATACCATTATTCACGGGGCAGAAGAGTGGGCTAATATACCTGATCGCCTCACTGAGAAACCTGAGGATCTTCAGATTAGAACTCCCGATGGCAAGATTATAGATCGTACAATGTATCGCCATGCAAGTCCCGCCGGTGATATTTCCCAGAACTATGGGATACTTGAGGTTCCTTTAGAAAAACGGGGTATTTTAACAAGGGGTAAGATCGGTTCTGCCACAAGTGTATTGGTGGAAGTAAGACCCATGATAGATTTCACCATCGAATTATTAAAACGGGATCCTGATATATTTTTAACTAACGATCCGATACCGTCCTCTTGGTACTAAAATTACTTTTATAGCTGAGAAGGGGTAAAGATGTATTTTAGACAGCTCGAATCGTTTGTGGAGATCGCTAAACAAAATAGCTTTACAAAGGCAGCTGAAGTACTCTATCTTTCCCAGCCTACGTTAACAGGTCATATACAGGTCTTAGAAGGTAAACTTAAGACGGTCTTATTTAACCGTTCGGGCAAAAATGTGACTCTAACCGAGGCCGGCGAGATTCTTTACAATCATGCGGTTAATATTCTTAATTTGAGGGAGCAGGCCTTTTACTGTTTATCGCAGTATCAAGGGAAGTTGCAAGGTGAATTAGCAATCGGTGCAAGCACCGTACTTCAAAATTACGTTTTACCTAGATTGCTCACGGACTTTAACAATGAATATCCTTCGGTCTGCTTCGAATTAAAACACTTCGATAGCGAGGCCGTAATCAGGGCGATCACATTCGGGTCCATGGATTTTGGCTTTATCGGAACAGATGTTGTGAATCCCGATTTAGAGATGTGTCCAATCGGTAGCGATCGCTTAATTCTTATTACAGCTCCGGATATTTCTTTAGTGGGACGTGGCCTAAGTGTTGATGAGATTTTAAATATGAGAATAATTATTAGGGAGCTGGGTTCAGCAACTAGAGGACTGTTTCAGCAAGCCTTAGAGAAGAAAGGTTTAGGATTAGAGGATTTAAACGTTGTTGCTAAAATAGAAAATCCCGAGACGATTAAAAAATGTGTGCGTGCCGGATTAGGTGTGGCAATACTTTCAGAACAGGTTGTTCAAGAAGATATAAAGTTCGGCTTACTAAACGGCTACACTTTTGATGATCTAGATTTAACGCGTAATTTCTATTTTGTAAGCCATAAAAAAAGGGTTCTAAATCCCATGGCTAGGGTCTTCAAAGAATTTACTCAAGATTATTTTAAAGAGGCTCCGTAAGTATCTTCTGTAAACTGGAGATGGTGTAATCCATCTCTTTTTTTGTATTAAAATATCCCGGACTAAATCGTATAGTACCTTGGGGAAAAGTATCTACAGTTTTGTGAGCCGCCGGTGCGCAATGTAACCCACATCTGGTGCGTATGCCATACTCTTTTTGCAAAGTATAGGCCACATCGGCATTATCGTGTTTTAAACAATCAATAGAAATGAGAGACGTTCTTTCTTTCATTTCGGAAGAACCAATAATCCGAATGTTTGGCAGAGCTTTTAAGCCCCCTAGTAAGGCTTGGGTTAATTCAAGTTCGTGTAAACGAATGGCATCTATTCCGGTTTGCATAATGAATTTTAATGCTTGATGGAGCCCTGCGATTCCCGGAAGGTTTATTGTTCCCGCTTCGAATTTATCGGGTAAGATCATCGGCTGTTCCTCTCTTTCCGATAGACTACCTGTGCCCCCGCAAATTAAAGGCTCTATTTTGTCAGCTAAAATGGGGCTAACCACAAAGCCTCCAATTCCTTGTGGACCTAAAAGGCTTTTATGTCCTGTAAAAGCAAGGGCATGGATTCCCGCATCGGTAAAGTTGATAGGTAATGAACCCAGTGTTTGGGAGCCGTCTACTATGAAATAAAGATCACTTTTAGCGCAAATTTGCCCAACTTCTTTAAGGGGTAAAATGGTACCCGTAACATTAGAAGCATGGGTCATAATAATGGCTTTTGTATTACTCTTGATTAACTTAGGAATTGTTGCCACGTCAAGTTTTCCCTTACTATCGCAAGGAATTCTTGTGCATTCCACACCTATTTGGCTTATCTGGTTTAGGGGCCGCATTACGGCGTTATGCTCCACAGAAGAAACGAGGCAATGATCCCCGGGCTTTAAAACCCCTTTAATTAAAATATTTAAACCGGTCGTAGCATTTACGGTGAAGATGATGTTTTCCGTTTTTGTGAAATTTACTAAATCACAGATCATTTCCCTAGTTTCAAAGACCAATTCTTCGGCGGTAAAACCCACATTATAACCACTGCGATTAATATTAGTAGCTGATTTTTCCACGAAGTTTTTAATAGCCTCACCTACACCCGGGGCTTTTGGAAAGGATGTCGCTGCATTATCTAAATACACATCTCGCATTTTGCCACTTCCTTCAGTAAATCTAATCTGTACAGTATACTGCAATTGTACAATAGAACATACACACTTTACAATAATATCCATCTATAACACACTTATTATTATCGGAACTATCTATTATACAGTGAACTTTTTCACAGGTATAATTGGTTTGTAAAGCTAAATTTTGGAAGAGGGGAGATAAATAATGCCTTTTAAGAATAAAGAAGCAAGATTAATGCTGATGGTAGGGGCAATGGTGGCGATGCTTGCGGCAGTCTTGGTTGAACTGGGCAATCCGGCTAACATGGGGTTATGCATAGTTTGCTTTCTCAGGGATACTTCAGGCGCACTTGGTTTACATAGGGCAGGTGTAGTTCAATACATAAGGCCCGAAATTATTGGTATCAGTTTAGGGGCTTTTATAATGGCTTTCTCTAGGAGAGAATTTCGCTCCCGCGGAGGTTCGGCACCATTTACTCGTTTCATTTTAGGAATATTTGTGGTAATCGGCGCCTTAGTTTTTTTAGGGTGTCCTTTGCGGATGGTTTTGCGCTTGGCAAATGGAGACTTAAATGCACTTTTAGGTCTGGTCGGCTTTGTAGCCGGTATCTTTTCAGGGGTATTCTTTCTCAACCGTGGTTTCACACTTAAAAGGACTTATGCATCTGTTAATTTAGAAGGATACCTTTTTCCCGCTTTACAACTGGTTTTTTTGGTGTTACTAGTTGTTAGCCCCGCTTTTATCTTCTTTAGTGCAGAAGGACCCGGATCAATGAAAGCCCCTCTAATTATTGCGTTAGTGGCCGGTGTGCTTGTGGGTGCCGGCGCACAAAGGAGTAGGCTTTGTATGTCCGGTGGGATTAGGGATGCGATTTTGTTTAAAGACCCCCATTTGTTGTATGGATTCATGGGGATTTTCGCTGTGTCCTTGTTAGCGAATCTAATTTTAGGTAACTTTACCTTAGGATTTACCGGTCAACCCGTTGCCCACAATGATGGTTTATGGAACTTCTTAGGTATGATGCTAACCGGTTTTGGAGCAGTATTATTAGGGGGTTGTCCCTTAAGGCAGTTAATATTAGGAGCCGAAGGGAATATGGATTCGGTCATAACCATAATGGGTATGTATGTGGGGACGGCAATTTCTCACAATTTTGGCTTGGCTGCATCGGGTGCAGGTGTTCCCTTAAATGGTAAAGTGGCGGTCATGATTGGTTTTGCTGTTGTTTTAACTATTGGAGTTTTAAATTCGGAGTATATATCTATTTTCAAAGTGAAGGGAGATGCGAATCTTGGAACTCATTCGAGTTGATGGTCGAGGTAGATCCTGCCCGGAGCCTGTGTTGTTGACAAAAAAGGCCCTAAAGAATAACCCAGCAACGGTCGAGGTCATTGTTGATAACGCTACAGCTAGAGATAATGTTAGGCGGTTAGCAGGAAATTCCGGTTATGAAGTCCAAATAAGTGAAGCTAATGATGGATTTATTATGATTTTAAAAAGTAGGTAGATCATGGAATATATAGCCACATTTTATACGCATTCGGGGGCGGTTAAATTTAGTCGTTTTTTAGAAAAGGAGAACATCCATGTGGAGCTAAGACCGGTACCCCGTCAACTTACTTCTAATTGTGGAATAGCGGCCCAATTTAGCTTTTCCGGAGATGTAAGCCTTTACATCAATGAAGACATTGAGAAAATCTTTTCTATCACCTCGAAAGGGTATGAGCTAATTCACGAGAATGAATGAGTATGAAAAGAGGTGGTTAAATGACTGATGTTAGATTAACACAAATGACAAAGAAATCCGGTTGAGCAGCTAAACTAAGCCCTGAGGCTCTGTCTCAAGTTTTGGGACAGTTACAAACTTTTGATGATCAAAATTTGATTATCGGAATGGGTACGTCTGACGATGCCGCTGTTTATTTGTTAAATGAGCAGCAGGCAGCAGTATTAACCACGGATTTCTTTACGCCTATTGTAGATGATCCTTACACCTTCGGTCTTGTGGCCGCGGCCAATGCCCTTAGTGATGTTTATGCCATGGGTGGTCAGCCCACGGTAGCATTGAATATAGTGTGCTTTCCCCCGAATTTGTCTTTGGAGATCCTCGGTGAAATTTTAAGGGGAGGGGCAGATAAGGTAAGGGAAGCGGGAGCAGTCTTAGCCGGAGGTCATACAGTAGAAGATCCGGAACCTAAATATGGGTTAGCGGTGATGGGTTTAGTGCATCCCCAGAGGATGTTTACTAATACAAAGGCAAAAGTAGGGGATTTACTGGTTCTTACTAAACCTTTGGGAATAGGTATTTTAAATACCGCGATTAAAGCGGATTTGTTAAGTACTGAGGTTATCGAAAAAACTGTTAATACAATGGCTTATTTAAACAAGGATGCTTCTCAAGTAGCGGCTAAAGTCGGTATAGAAGGTTGTACCGATATTACCGGTTTTGGTTTTTTAGGTCATGCCCTAGAGCTCGCGGAAGGTAGTGGAGTGACTTTAGAGATTTGGAGCGAAAGGATCCCCATTATCTCACAAGCAATTGATCTCGCCAAAGACGGTATTATTCCGGGAGGAGCCTACCAAAATGCTAAGCATATTGGTGAAAAAGTGCGGTTTACCGAGGGAGTTCCCCAAGAAATCAGAGATATCATGTATGATCCGCAAACTTCAGGCGGTCTATTGATTTCGGTTCCTGAAGAAAAATCCGGTGAGCTTCTTACTTTGCTCAGTGAAAAGAATCAGACAGAATTTAGCGTAGTAGGCAGGGTCAAAGACAAAAGCCATAAGTGGCTTGAGGTACAACCAAACGAATAATATTATCGAACTTAAAAGGGGCTTTCCGTAGTGGAATTCTCCTTTTTTGATCTTAAAGATTGCGTGTCCGGTCAAAAAATAAAAATGGTATAAAAAGAACGGAGATCATTCTCCGTTCTTTAAAGTTAAATTTCACCCAATTCTTCTTTAGAAAGCCCCGTAGTTTCACTAATAAGGTCAAGGTCTAATCCCTTTGACAGAAGCCTTTGAGCAATTTGCCGCGCTTTCTCTTCGTGCCCAACTTTTAATCCTTCCTTAATCCCTTCTTCTCGTGCAGAATTATGGCTACTAATCCAATCGCGAGTGGCTTTTTCCCTCAGCTCATAAAGGCGGCGTGCATTTTTATCTGCGGCTAGTTTTTCTAAGTCAGCATAAGCCCTTTTAATTTCTTTATCCTTCATGAAAATCTCCTCCCTTAACCGAAGAATGTCTTTACTACCCAAAAAACGAAGCCAGCGCATTAAGGAATCATCTGGATTAACGGAAATCTGCCTAATCTTATTAAGCTCAAGAAAGTGAATTTCTAAAACATCCGTTAGCCTTTCAAAAGTTTCTTTTTCTAGAAGGTGAAATACATTGTGTACCTTCTCATTTGAAAAATAAGAAAAATCCAAAATGTTGATAGATATAGTTTTGCTTAATTCACGGTAATCTTGGCCTTTTTCCAGTTGTGCTGTGAAAAGTTTACTCCAATAATATAAGGATCTTTTTTCAATGTTTCTCTTGTTTAGGATTTGTACCTCGATATTAATGTGGTGATCCTCGGATGTTAAGGCACGTACGTCTAAGCGACATCCTTTCAGTCCAATTAGTTCAGGGGTGAGCTCCGTCTCCAACAAAGTGAGATCTTCGATGGGGGCGTTAATATCTTTAGATAAAATTGCATTGAGTAGGTTAATTAGATTATACTTTCTCTCATTTTTTCCAAAGACAAATTGAAACGCTACATCGTTCATTGGTCTTAAGTTCAAAGTTTTGTCCTTTCTTCCCCCACCTAGGCTACTAAATAAATTTTACCATAAAAGTGCTAGGTTGGCAAAATTAAAAGCCAGTTTATGTGCAAGACTTGACATATTACTGAGTTAGTTCTAGGGTAATTACAGAGGTGAAAATTAGCAGACAATCTAGATGTCTTCACGTAAAAGGGGTTGAAGGAATTGGGTGAGATTGTAGTGGAAAATGTCACCAAGGATTTTGGTGACACAAGGGCCTTAAATAACATCATTTTAAGCATAAAACCCAATAAGATTCATGGCTTACTCGGAAGAGAAGGTGCTGGGAAAAGTACTTTACTAAACCTGATTACAGCGAGAGTTCGTCCGACGAGGGGAGAAATAAGGGTAAATGGCAAAAACGTATGGGAGAACCCCCAAGCGCTCAGTCAAATTTATTACATGAGCGAGCAGGCTCTTTTACCGGCTAATCGCAGGGTTACTCAGCTTTTTAATTGGACCGGCTATTTTTACCCCAAATTTGATCTTACCTATGCCGAAGAATTGGCTAATAAATTCGGTTTAGAACTTAAGAAAAGTTATGGCGAGCTTTCGGCAAGCTATAAAACAATATGCAAAATAGTTCTAGCCTTAGCAAGTCATGCTCCAATAATGATCTTAGATGAACCCATTTTGGATCTAGACGATGGCCAACGAAGTCTTTTATACGCAGAGATACGGGATAATTACGCTCGAAGACCAAAGACCATAATTATTTCAACCCATCTTATTGAGGAAGTATCGGAGCTCATAGAAGAAGTGATCATTATAAATTATGGGGAAATTGTCATTAGAAAATCCATAGAATATCTTCTTGAACAAGCTTATACCGTTTCGGGCCCGAAAACTGAGGTCGAAAAATACCTTGTGGGCAAAAAGTACATCCAAGAAGAGATTACTGGCGAGAGTAAATCCGTTACCGTGCTTGGTGAGTATGAAAACCAGAAAGAGCATGGGGATTCAAAACTTAATTTCAGCCGAGCTGAGATCAAAAAACTGGTTAATGGTTTAACGGAGGGGGTTGACGATTGGGTAGAATATTAGGAGTAACTAAATATCGATTGAAAGAAAGTGGATTTGCCTTCATTTTACTCTATGGGGTTAGCCTGGTCAGTGCAGGGGTTTTTATTACATTAGCCAAGCTAGGACAGGCTCCATCGTCTAATTTAACCGCAATATCGGTATTATTGATCTTTTTCTTAGGTATGCTTTCCTTTAGTGACAATTTCAGATTCATGGTGGCAAATGGATTAACGCGAAAAGAGTACTTTCTTGGCCTAATTTTTCTAGGTGTAATCTTATCTTTGGCAATTTCTTTACTTGATGGGATTTTGAATCAAATTTACGCTAAATTTTGGGACCATGTTAGTCTTTTTGAATTTTTATATAGAGACGATGCCTTTATGCCGGACGTAGCCTGGTCTTTTACCTTCGCCCTACTTTTTTATAGTCTTGGTTTGTTGATTAGATTAATCTGTTATTCCCATATTAAAGCTGTGAAGATTCTAGCATCTTTATCTCCGGTATTGGTTACGGGGGTTATCATGACACTCTTTTTCGTAAAAAAAGGCGAGCTAGTTATTAAGATAAAAGGCTCTATCTTTGAGACCTTCGGTTTAAATGCACCGGGCTATCCCTTAAACGGGGCCGGTTGCCTCTTGAGTTTGGCGGCACTGGCTTTGGTTTTAGCCTATCTTTTACTAACCCAATCAGATATTAGATGAAAGTTACCCTCCGGTGAAAGTAGATATTCGCCGGAGGGTTTTTGTATACAAAGCTATTTAGCCGAATGTAACTCCACTCCCATGAATAGAAAAGAATGTAAAGAGATATATAGGGGGTGAGTTTAATGAAGGAAAAAAAGAAAACAGCGGTTGTCTTAAGTGGGGGTGGGGCAAAGGGTGCCTATGAAGCAGGCGCTTTGTTAACCATAGCCCAAAAGTTACCGGAAATTCATGTAATGTCGGGGGCATCCATCGGTGCCATAAACGCCGCTGTATTTGCTTGGGAATATGAGCAAACTGGTGATTTAGTAAAAGCCTCTGAAAAGCTCCGCTCTACATGGAAGGAGCTGGATGATTTATTTGAAGTGAATTTCTTAAGAATTGCATTGCAAGCACTTTGCTCCTACTTTAGAACAAGATCGCCATTGAATTTTTCGGCCTTAGTTAGTAATAAAAAAATCAAAAAGAAGCTTGATGAACTTATTCCAAAGGATTTAAAAATTAGTGACTTCACGCGTATAGAATTACTTATTAATGCCACAAGTTTAACGGAGGGGAAAAGCATCTCCTTTAATCGCAAAAATGATGCTAATCTACATGAGGCGGTGTTAGCCTCTAGCTGTCTGCCCTTAATATTTGAATCGCAACTGATTAAGGGCAGTTTTTATGTCGATGGCGGTGTCTTTAATAATACGCCTTTAAGGGATGCTTTAGAGGTTGGTTCCACAGATGTCTACGTGATAGAATTGAAACCCATGTCTAAGGATTTATACTTAGAAACAATTCAAGATCCAACGGATTTTCGCAGTATAAAAAACGTGGGTTCCAGAATGATCGAGTTAATCACTGATAAAATTATGTATGAGGATCTAAAAAACGCAAAAAGAATCAATGATATAATTGAAGTAATCCAAACTTTAGAGCACAGCGGGGCAAATAGAAGAATCATTGAAAATCTTAAGAAGTCAATCGGGTATGAGAAGGGAAGCAAACTCAAGCGACATGTAAGATTTCATGAAATAGCACCCACCGAGCGTCTAGAGCCCCCCGGGACTTTAGGATTTAAAGATAAGGAGGCACTTGAAAGAATAATTAGGTTAGGTGAAGAAGATGCGGAAAACCAACTTAGAGATTTGACAAGAGGTAGAAGAAAAAGGGTTTCTTGATAAATTACTAATCCCCGATATTCTCGGGGATTAGTAATTTAAGTATTAACCGAATTTATAGTGTTTTCTAACGGCCTTATGTACCTCCCAAACACACGATAAACCTTGGGGAAAAGTAACTAAATCTCCTTTGCCAAACGTGACTTCTTGGTTATCTGCTTTTACCGTAACCTCGCCCTCTAATAGATAGCAAGTTTCTTTTTCGTCATAATGCCAGTCAAACGTTGAAGGTTCACATCCCCATGTTCCCCATTTTGTAACCCCAAGCTGTTCCAGTTTTTCCTTTGTCGGTTGTTCTACTAAGATTTTCATGTTTTTCTCCTTTCCATCAAAGTGCATTTTGTCAGTTGTCTCTCAATAAAATTCTAACAAACTAAGATGGTAAGGTCAAATAGGCATAAGGACCTTTTTTGCCGCATTTTATATGGAGGTAAAATGCTCGGAATACAAGAATTAAATAAAAGGGGGAGTAGTCATGTCAATAATAAAAGCTCAAGAAAAAAAGCCCATAGGTTTAAGGGCGAACAAATTTAAGCAAATTCTTGCATTTTACTTACTTTATGTGTTTGTGGGTGGCATCTTTCTCTTTGCTTTACCGCAAAGACCCATGTCTGAAGAAGTTTCTCCCCTAAATATGCAAGATTTTTCGAGCTTTGAGTCGGGTTTAGATAGGGTCATATTAATTGACGAAGGTGAACAGTCAATTGCATTTCGCCTCGATTTAATTAGACAAGCGGAGGGGACTTTGGAATTAGCTTATCATAGCCTTCATAAAGGGGTTGTGGCAGATGTCTTTTATGGTGCCTTACTGGAAGCGGCAGATAGGGGTGTGGAAGTTAAGATTATTATGGATGGGATCTTTCATCGTTTATACGGAAGTATGCGCGGTTTAAGATATGCTTTGGAGGCACATCCTAATATTGAATTTCGCTTATATGAGCCATTTCATTTGTACAAACCATGGCGATGGAATAATCGTTTGCATGATAAAATAATGGTAGTAGACGGGGAAATTGCATTAATTAGCGGACGTAATATTGGTAATCGGTATTATCTCGCTGAGGACCTAACAAAAGAATTCGTCTTGGATCTTGATGTTGTGGTTTTCACTAATGATGGTCAAAATCCCCATAGTGCAGTTCATCAAATGAACGAATACTTTAACTTACTTTGGAATCATCCCTTTACACAAAATATGAGATTTAAGCTAACCTCAAGGAGGCAGGCAAGGGGTGAAAAACTTAGCGAGTCTTTAGTTACAGCAGTCACTACAATTCGGTCAGATTATTCGGTAGGCTTCTCGGATTTGCAGACCTTACAAGAACGATGCATACCGGTTGAGCGGATTAAACTGATTCATAATCCCATTAGTCGGGGAAAAAAAGAACCTTGGGTGTGGGCGAGTTTGGTACATTTGGCCCACGAGGCTAAAGATTCTATTGTGGTACAAAGCCCTTATATAATCCCGACCAAAGGGATGCTTGGATATTTGAAAGCAGAATCCCTTGCGGGAAAAGAGGTAACCCTATTAACCAATTCATTAGCTTCGAGCCCAAACCTTTTTGGTGTTGCGGGTTATAAAGGAAAACGAAATTTTTTAGGAAATTGGGCAACGGAAATATGGGAATATTATGGTCCGGGTTCCCTTCATGGTAAGGCCGTTCTTTTCGATGATAATCTAAGTGCTGTGGGATCCTTTAATATGGACGCAAGGAGTAGTTTCCTCAGTACTGAAACCATGCTAATTATAGAAGGTAACGAGTTTAACCAATATTTGCGTAGCATTTTAAACAAACATGCGGAATATAGTCAACCAATTCTTTCGTCAAAACAATCACCTCCTGCACCTTTGCATAAACGGATAATTGCAGGTACAGTTAGGGTTTTTAGCTGGTTTGTTGATTATTTACTCTGATTGAAGTCAAGATTTGGGAAGGAATACGTATATGCCTTGCCTAATTGCATGTTAGAGGGAGGCGTTAATATGAGTGCTTTAAGGTTTGCTATTCAGTTAGAACTTGATGGAGAGAAGTACTATAATGAGCAGGCCCAAATCAATAGAGACAATGGTTTGTTCACTGTTTTCCAACTCCTGGCAGAAGAGGAAAGAATGCATGCAGAAATTTTGCAACAATATGCAGAAAAAGAAGACTATACGCTTGTGGATAGTAAATCCTATTCTGAGTTTGAGAGTGTGTTTGCTAACATGGGCGACTTCAGCAAGAAAACAAAAACCTTACCTGGGCAAATTGATGCATATAGATTGGCTTTAACCAAAGAACAAGAAATGATTGATCTGTATAAAGAAATGCATCATGACGCGGAAACCGAGCAAGATAAAAAGCTGTTCCGGTTTCTTGTGGAGCAAGAAAAGTTACATTATAAATTATTTGATGAAATCATTCAGCACCTAATAAAGGCAGAACAATGGGTGGAGGATGCAGAGTTCGGAATAAGGGAAGAGTATTAGTAAAACAAAACCATGTCATTGTTTATACATTGACATGGCTTTTTGATAATGGGAAAGGGAGGTTAGATGTGATTAGTAAAAAAGCAACTTCTTTACAAGCGGCAGAACGTCGTGACAAAGTAACGAAAAGGTTGTTATCTGTAACACAAAAGGAAAGGGATGCGCTTTTACTTGATTTTAAGACATCTATGAACGGACTTGAAGAATCGCAAGTAGAGATAATGCGCGATTTGTATGGCGGAAATGAAGTGAGCCACGGGGAAGCGGATTCATGGTTAAAGAAGATTATAGAAGCCTTTGTAAACCCATTTACAATTATTCTTTTTGCGTTAGCTGCCGTTTCTTATGTTACCGATGTTGCCTTGGCTCCCGCGGGAGAAAAGGATTTTATGACTGTAATTATCATTATGACTTTAGTCTTGGTCAGCGGGGTTTTGCGTTTTGTGCAAGAAGCTAGATCAGGTAATGCGGCGGCTAGATTGCGCGAGATGATTTTAGTAACAACTGCGGTGGAAAGGATCGGCACGGGGAAAAAAGAAATTAATCTCGATGAAGTAGTGGTGGGTGATATTGTTCATCTGGCCGCGGGTGATATGGTTCCGGCTGATCTAAGAATTCTACAAGCGAAAGACCTTTTTATCAGCCAGGCCGCTTTAACAGGTGAAAGTGAACCTGTGGAGAAATTTGGTTCACCTGCGAATCAAGCTTACCCCACATTAACCGACTACCCTAACTTAGCGTTCATGGGCACCAATGTGATCAGTGGTGCGGCCATAGGTGTTGTTATCGCGACAGGCGATGATACTGTTTTTGGGGATATGGCCGTTGAAATTGTGGATGTGGATGTGGAAACTAGTTTTGAAAAAGGTGTTAACTCAGTCTCTTGGGTATTAATTCGATTTATGCTTGCCATGGTGCCCATAGTGTTATTCATTAATGGCTTCACTAAAGGAAATTGGATGGAAGCGTTTCTGTTCGCCATTTCCATTGCGGTGGGTTTAACGCCGGAAATGCTGCCCATGATTGTTACAGCCTCTTTAGCTAGGGGTGCGGTAACAATGTCTGAGAAGAAGACGATTATTAAAAATCTAAACTCCATTCAAAATCTCGGTTCGATTGATATTCTTTGTACTGATAAGACCGGAACTTTGACTCAGGATCGGGTTGCTTTACAGTATTATTTAGATGTCCATGGTGAGTCAAGTGCACGTGTTTTACGCCATGGCTTTCTCAATAGTTATTTTCAAACGGGACTCAAAAATCTTATTGATCTAGCGATAATAGAAAGAACGCAAAAACAAAAGGACGATGATGAACCAACTCTCCAAGGTTTAGAGGAAACATATACAAAGGTCGATGAAATACCCTTTGATTTTGAGCGCAGACGCATGAGTGTGGTAGTTGAAGACAAGACCGGTAAAACCCAGATGGTAACAAAGGGTGCGGTTGAAGAAATGCTTTCAATCTGCTCTTTCGTGGAATACGAGGGTAAAGTAGAATCTTTGACGCAGGAGATAATTAATGATATATCTAAAACAGTTGGAAGACTGAACGACGACGGAATGCGGGTAATAGCCGTTGCACAAAAGACAAACCCTTCTCCTGTGGGCGAATTTTCAGTGGCTGACGAAACTGAGATGGTCTTAATTGGTTATTTAGCGTTTTTAGATCCACCTAAAGAGACCACTGCCGACGCCATTAAAGGTTTGCGTGATTATGGCGTTACCGTTAAGGTATTAACAGGAGATAATGAGCGGGTTACCCAGGCTATTTGTGCCCAAGTGGGCCTGCCTGTAGATGGTATGCTTTTGGGCACTGATGTGGAAGGAATGGACGATGCAACATTGTCCGAAGCGGTGGAAAAGACTACAGTATTTGCTAAACTTTCGCCCACTCAAAAGGCACGTGTTGTGACATCTCTGAGAAACAATGGTCACTCAGTGGGATACCTTGGCGATGGGATTAATGATGCAGCGGCAATGAAAAGCTCTGATGTGGGCATTTCAGTAAATAATGCTGTTGATATCGCCAAAGAATCTGCAGATGTCATACTTTTGGAAAAAGATTTAACGGTCTTAGAAGAAGGTATTATTGAAGGTCGCAAGACTTACGCAAATATGATTAAATATATCAAAATGACCGCGAGCTCCAACTTTGGAAACGTTTTTTCGGTTTTAATTGCCAGTGCATTTTTGCCATTCTTGCCAATGGCTGCAATCCATTTAGTTTTGCTTAACCTAATTTACGACATCTCGTGTATAGCTTTGCCTTGGGATAATGTAGATGAGGAATATCTCAAACTTCCTCGCAAATGGGATGCTTCTTCGATATCCAGCTTTATGCTGTGGATTGGGCCCACAAGTTCTATTTTCGACGTTACTACCTTTGCTTTAATGTACTTCATTATTGCTCCGGCGGTTACCGGTGGTCAACTCTATAGCCAAATAACAGATCCTGCTGTTAAGGCCGCCTTCATAGCAGTCTTTCAAGCAGGTTGGTTCGTTGAATCAATGTGGTCACAAACCCTTGTTATTCATATGATTCGCACACCAAAGATTCCGTTTTTACAAAGCAGGGCATCAACCCCCGTTACTGTATTAACTTTCGCCGGAATAGCCTTCTTAACCCTGATTCCTTTTTCGGCATTGGGTGCATCCATAGGTTTGGCACCGTTGCCACCCGTTTATTTCGCTTGGCTGGCCTTGACCGTAGTTTTGTATATGGCTTTAGCTCAGCGGGCTAAGAATTTGTATGTGAGACGCTATGGGGAGCTCCTATAGAACTGACATTGCGGCCATGAATAAAGATCAGTACTCTCTAAGGGTGCTGATCTTTTCCTTTCTGCAGGAACAATGGTTAGAAAAGGGAACTTAGTAAGGGGATTAGATGGGAGGTAGCTATGGAAAATCGGTTTCTTTTGTTAATAAGATATATCGTTATAACAATAGTCGTGGGAACAATGGTTTTATTTCCTCAAGGTATCCTTTCCTCGAACCACATTGTTTTAGCCCTTTTGCTTATTATCAACTCCCAGCTCCGTTATTTTGTATTCCGAAAAAGGACTTTATTCTTATGTTTTTCTTTAGTTGCGGAATGCACTCTGGGTGCGAAGATTATTTTAGATTACAATATACTACTACTTCCCATCTTTACTTTAACTATCTATGACGGCCTTCTTTTTATGAAGACTAAGCTCAAGTATCTTTGCGCGTCTATCTTTCTTGCAACGTTTTTGTTTTTAGGAATGGGACTCCCTTGGGAGGTGAAAACCATTGTATATATTTCAATGTTCATCAATGTACTGGTCCTATCACATATCCTTGAACTTAAAAATAGGCAATACGAGTTGGACAAGCTTTACCAAGAATCCAGGAGAGTGGAGGATGAACTCCTTAAAACCAACGAGGACTTGGAGATATATGCCGAATCGATTAAGGAACTTACCGTATTACAAGAACGCAATCGTATTTCCCGGGAAATACATGATAGCGTTGGCCATAGCTTGTCAACAATAATTGTTCAACTAGGGGCTATCGAACAAATTGCGGGAAGGGATGGCCAAAAAGCCGCTATTATGGCAGCTAAATTAAGATGCTTTGCTAAGTCAGGCCTAGAAGAAATCAGAACAGCACTGAGGGAATTGAAACCAAGGGATCTTGACAATTTAAGGACTTTGCTATTAATAGAAGCTCTCACAACTAACTTTAGTAAGCTCACGGGTATAGAGGTGTATTTTAAGTTTTCTCAAGGCAAATGGGAACTGGAGGAGTCAATTTCATTAGTCATTTACCGGGCGATACAAGAATTTTTATCAAATTCGGCCCGTCATGGGCAACCTAAGAAGATAAAGATATTTCTCCATTTCGATAGCGAAGTGGTAATTTTAACAATGGAAGATGACGGTTTCGGCGTTGAAGAAATCGAACCGGGCATGGGCTTAAGAGGGTTAGCTGACAGGGTGCATGAATTAGGCGGAAAAATATCTTACAAAAGTGGGCCGGGCAAAGGGTTTTTCTTAAGGATTTCTTTAGAACGCGGGTTTGTTAGCATGGGTCAAAGGGAGGGTAGCGAATGGAAAAAATCCGTTTAGCGATCATAGATGATGAGAAACTCATAAGAGAAGGTCTACGAATTATACTTACTACATATGAAGATATTGAAGTAGTCGCGGAAGGGGAAAATGGTTTAGAGGCACTAAAAATATGTGATAGTCATGATATAGATTTAGTCTTGATGGACATTAGAATGCCGATGTCCGATGGAGTGCAAGGCACTCAATTAATTAAGGAGAAGCATTCCAAAACCAAGGTATTGATTTTAACCACATTTAAAGATACAGAATACATTCAAGACGCCTTAAAAATGGGTGCGTCGGGTTATTTACTCAAGGACAGTTCACCTCAGTTAATTTATGAAGGAATAAAAGCGGCCGTTTCAGGTAATATTGTAATGCATCCAAAGGTTGCCCATAATATTTTAAACTATTCGCTCCAGGGGGGAAATGCCGCGGACTTTTGCACCGAACACGGACTAACCGCTAAAGAATGTACATTGATTAAATTAATCGCAACGGGTTTATCTAATCGCGAAATAGCAGAAAAGCTTTATTTATCTGAAGGAACCATAAAGAACTATGTAAGCACTATTTTAACTAAGTTGAATTTGAGAGATCGGACCCAACTCGTTGTCCTTGCATATAAAAGTGGTATCGTTAGGTAAATTGGATAATTTTTGAAATAACTTTGTGAAGTTTATATGAACTTTAGGCTTTGTTGCAGGCTTTAGTATACGGGGCTTGAAGTATTTGCATATCGTGGAGGTAAATTTTGTAGGACAATAAAAATTGCAGGGGCGTGATAAATGTGAAACGATGTTTTCCTCTGGTTGCTCTAGTGCTCTGCGTGCTTTTATTTCAGCCGGTAATTGGAGAGCGGGCCGTGGGGGCCACAAGTACCTATGTGTCTTATAATAACGATAAATATGGATTCTCACTCAAATATCCAATAGACTGGGTTTTACACGAAGGTTACATGGGGACAATATTTATTGCTTTATCGCCATTCGAAGATGGCAATGATTTATTTCAGGAAAATATAAATGTTATCACTGAGGATCTACAGGGGTATGAATTCACAATTGAAGAGTATCTAGAATTTACATTATCTGAATTACAGGATATGGTTGATAACCTCAAAGTGATCAGTCGCGGAAAACGTCATATTGCCGGCCAACAAGGTAAAGTTATTGTTTTTTCAGGTGAACAATCTGGATTCGAATTTCAATGGATGCAGCTTTTCTTTATCTCCGGAACCAACATTTATGTGATTACGTATACTGCTCAAGAAAACAAATACGATAAACATTTACCAACCATAGAAAACATCATTAATTCTATAAAGTTCAACTAAAATTATAATATAGCAAAAGCGTTTACCTAAGTAGTGACTTTAGTCACTACTTTTTGTTACTCTAGGCAATGGTTTTTTGACGTTAAGGAACATATACTTAGACTTGAAATCATTATTTATGGAGATGGGGGTTATATCGTGGAAAAGATAGTAAAGGAACCAAAAGTATCACGGGCAGCCTCATTGTTTTTTATTGCCCTTTTAGGATTGGTTTTAATAGGTGGTCCGGTGCAATACTTTTTTGAACTATGGGGTCTGGCCATCACAGAATTTCTACTCATTTTTATTGCCGTATTATTTATTAAAACCCGAAAGTGGGATTTAAAAGAAGTATTTCCCATGAGAAGACCTAAATTACGGCAGCTTTTGGCTGTGCTAGTGTCCTGGTGGGGAACACTTTTAGGCATGCTTTTAATTAACCAGATCATTATGTACTTTTTCCCTGTGGCCATGGCGCAAACCGAAGGAGGTCTCACCGATCTCTTTAAAACCCTCCCATTACCTTTGTCTTTGTTTATCGTGGCGGTTCTACCTGCTATAGGTGAGGAGATCCTCTTTAGAGGTGCCATTCAATACAATTTTAAGGACAAAAATAAATGGGCTACGGTTTTATGTGTTGGTTTACTCTTTGGACTTTTTCACCTTGATCCCACTAGAATTCTAGGCACTGCTCTTTTAGGTATGGTGGCAACCTATATAATGTATGAGACTAAAAACCTTGTCTTACCCATGTTCTTGCATCTTGTGAACAATGCTTTCGGAATCTCCGCGACCTTTTTATCGGGTGATCTTGCCCACTATACAATTTCACATCCGGTTACTGCATTAAGTAGTATGTTCATGGCAAGCTGGATGGCTCCCCTTTTAATTTTGGCCGGCAGTCGTTTGCTTAAAACAAAAGAAGAGAGATTGGAGCAACCGATCAGCAATAAAGTAAGTGCAACTGTCATCGTGTTATGCCTTGTCATTTTGGCAGGGGGTATAATCGTACCCGTGATTGCAGATTTTGAACCTGTGTTCCAAATGAACTTTTCTAATGAACAACTTACGGAAAATATAGAACACATTGGTGTGTTTTCCCCTGAGAAAATGGGAAAGCACATGTTAGAGCTGGCTGTTCAGTGCGAAAATGCGGAAACGTCGGTAGTAATGACCAACGGTTTAGGCGAAACTGTGTATAGTCTTTCAGGCGATAAAATGCGTGATTCGGGCTGGATCGACTTGACTGCAGACGATTATGTTCTCACTATAAATTGTGATTATGATGGAGTTAGTGAAGCATCGGTTTATTTTGAAATCTTAATTTACTAAAGATCCAAAGCAAGGAGAGTTAGTGGAATGAATTACATCGAAGTAAAAAATATTTATAAGCAGTTTGACAGCAAAATTGTTTTGGAGAACATTTCCTTTGATATACAAAAAGGCGATATCTTTGGATTTATTGGTCCTAACGGCGCGGGGAAAACCACCCTAATTCGCATTATGACTGGGTTACTGGACGCTAATCAAGGTTCTGTTATTATGGGTGGCTTCGAAGTTAAAGGTGAAGCTATTAAAGCTAAGCGATTACTCGGTTTAGTACCGCAAGAACTTGCCATTATTGAAGGTGTTTCTGCCTACGACAATTTAGAGTTTTTCGGAGCCCTGTATGGACTTAGGGGCAAGAATTTAAAAGGAAAAATAGGAGAAGCGTTGGAGTTTGTTGGCCTTACTGATAAGACAAAGGAAAAAGTTAAAAAGTTCTCAGGGGGAATGAAGCGCAGACTTAACTTGGCCGCGGCCATAATGCATGAGCCTGAAATATTAATTTTAGATGAACCAACTGTGGGTATCGATCCCCAGTCAAGAAACCATATCTTTGATTTTATTAAGCATATTAATCAAGAAAAAGATACAACAGTTTTATACACATCACATTACATGGAAGAAGTGGAGCATTTGTGTGACAACATTTTCATAATTGACGAGGGAAAAGAGATTGCTTATGGGTCTAAGGCTTCGGTGAAATCCATGATTAGCAACAATAATAAGGTACATGTACAGTTGGATAACTTTGAACCATCGCTGCTTGAGCCTATTGAAGCTTTAGATGCAATAGTGAATGTATCTACTGATCATGAAGGTCTTCACCTTCTGGTAAAGGCAGAGGAATTCAAACTGGCTGATTTATTAAAGGTTTTGGAACAAAATAGCGCTGTTATTAAATCAGTTAGCGTGGACGAGCCCAATCTTGAAGAAGTCTTTTTAAGTCTAACAGGTAAAAAACTCAGGGACTAGGGGGGATTAAATTGACAGTTTTGGCTTATGTGAGGTTAGCGTTGAAATCGATTATAAAAGAGCTACCGGCTTTTGTAATTGGATTCGCTATTTTCCCCATCTTTATAGGTCTTTCCATAGGGTTTGCTCAAAAAAATATGTTTTCACCTAAAATCAATGAACCCCTTTTTACCATCTCGGTTATGGATGAAGATAATTCATGGGAATCGCAAGAACTGATTGCATTTCTACAATCGGAGCAAGTCAGTCAGATCCTCACCGTTGATGTTCATGGAGACGCGGACTATGTCTTATCAATTCCGGATGGGTATGGTTTGAGCTTAGTTGGTGCAGGTGAAGCAACTATTAAAGTCGAGCTTAGCAAAGATGCCTCCAGAAGGTTAGGTAATACCTTAGCATCTATTGTGGAGATGTTTAATACCGAATTTAGTAGGGGCTTAGTCCGCGAACAAAAAATTGCTAAACTTCAAGAAGAATTACAAGTTACAGAAGTGGGTGAGAGGATCCGGGATAACTTAACTAAGATCACACCGACTGCAGCTTTGCAGACAAAAATACACAGGGTGAAAAAAAGCTTTACCTCCACAGAGTATTATTCCATCAAGTTCTTGCTTTTTGTGTTCAGTATGCTGCTATTGGCAATGATTAATGCAGAAGAACTTGAAAAGAAAATGGGTATAGCGGATCGTGTTCTCTCAACACCCGTGACTCGAATTATGCTCTTTAATAGTTCCTTTTTATCAGGTTATATTCAGATTTTAGTATGCACTTTTTTATATGTTGGTGCTTATAAAGTCACCGGGCTTTCATTTTCCGGCTCCATACCTCTTTTAATTTTAATTGTTTTGGTACAAGGTCTATTAGTAGCCATCATATCGCTGGTACTTGTCACTTTCTTTGAAAAGAAAGTTGCTTCTTTGTTAGTGCAAGTTGTTTTGTATTTCACTTTAATCTTCGGAGGTCTAGTGGGCCCATTGGATGAATGGACGGGGATCTCCATATTCAGGCTCTTAGGGAAGGTCAAGTTGGACTTTTTAATATCTGAACCCTATCATAATTACGTGCTTGATAATAGCTTCGGTTCGGTGATGGGGCCACTTCTTTTGAGCTTTGCAGTGACGGTTGTTTTGTATGGACTAGCGATTACAGCGGTTAAATTGGGAGTAGGTGAAAAAAGATGAACTTTTTAAGCTTAATTAGGGTGAATATCAAAAAGATCATAAAGACTCCCATTCATTTATTGTTTTTTCTGTTGCTACCTTTGGGAACTATTCTTTTCACCACGGTTATTATAGACGGAATGGATTCGGTGGGGGGGTTTTCCGCTTCCGAGGTGGTGTTTAATAGTGATGATCGTGGTACTTTTGGGGAATCATTTCTAGCTCCTTTCGCCGATTCCCAAGAGGTTTTTGAAGACGATCTAGATGGTGCTTTGCATCTCCTAGAACGGAATAAGGTTTTAGCAGTTTATAATATTCCATCTGACTTTACGAAACGGATTCAGGCAGATGAAAAACCGGTTATAGAGGTTTATAAGCGGGAAGAAGGAAATTTAACAGTCACTTTAGAGGCAAGACTGGAGACTGCCTTGAACCGATTACTAGAAGAAAGAATTTTGCTGGATAATGGGGTAATTAATGCTATAGATGAATTGGACGTTTTGCAAACGGAAATTATCGTGGAAAGGGATGCAGAAGTACTCTCTAATGATTTTAACGTAGGCATTATGCTTTTAATCATGTTTGTTTTCTACGGTTCCGTGTCCATGGTAAGTGAATTAAATGAATACAGGAAGGCAAGGGTCTTAGCCCGTGCCATTTCAACGCCCAATTGGGGAGGTACAATACTTGCATCGCTGATAATTGCATTTTTCTTGGTCCAATTTGGCATTAACGCTGTTGTGTTAGTTTGCGGCAAGCTAATTTTGGGTATGTCCATAACGAATTTCCCTGTTGTGATGGTGAATCTGGCCTTAGCGAGCTTATTTTCCATAACTTTTTCATTAGCCATCGTAAGATTAATAAAAAATGAATCGGTAGTCTCCATTATCACCGCAATATCTGCATTGGGTAGCTCTTATTTGGCCATATTTACAGATGTGAAGATTTTTCCCCACGCAACTAAGTGGCTTGTGAACCTTGCTAAATTTGTGCCGCAATATTGGGTGTTTGAAAGTGTTGAGGAAGGTGTATTATTTCCACATGTTTTCATTCTTTTGCTGATGATAGTTGCTTTGTTTTCCGCGGGGTGTTATAAATTAAGAGGCTTTGTCAATGAATAGTGTTCCATTGACAATGACGGTGGTAGCAATTATAATGTTTTTAGGCGCCCGTAGCTCAGCTGGATAGAGCGTTTGACTTCGAATCAAAAAGTCACAGGTTCGAATCCTGTCGGGCGTGCCACTTTAAACAACGATGAGACCGCTATTTGCGGTCTTTTTGTTTATCAAGAAAAACGAAATCAAACAGTGTTTTTGGGGTAAAAATGGGGTGAAACCTCAAGCGTACATAGGTAAAAGCTACATAAAAATACCCATGTTTCATTGATGTGGGTAACGAGAGGGTATATATTTCCTATACAATTTCGAACAAGTATATTTTAATTAATGTCGTAATGATCAGTGAGTCTAAATATAGTTTATTACCATTTACACAAGTTGGTTAGAAAAACAGAATTGCTATTTACAACCAAATAAATCCATGATATACTTACTTCAAATTTCAGATGAGAAACCGTTGATGCGGAAATAAAGGCGATGATGAGTACACAGAGAGCTTGGGTTGCTGAGAACCAAGTTACAAACAAGTCGTCAAATGGACCGCGGAGGGCGTGATGAAAGGCATTTTGCCCAGTATCTCGCGACGTGGGGCATACGTGAGTTGCCGAGGATATGATAGTATCCTGCTAAGTGCATGAAGATTCTTCATGAATCAAGGTGGTACCGCGAGCTTACTAGCCCGTCCTTGACTATATGTCTAAGGCGGGTTTTTTTGTTTTACCCCGAAAGAGCAGAGTATAGTTGAGTTAAGTCAAGATGAGAATAGTCAGATGAGATGAGAAAGGGGATAGAACCATGTTTTACCCATCTTTACCCACGGCCGTTAAATTGGCTTCTTCAGAAAACTATGGGTGTATACCCATCAGCCTCGAAATGAACTCCATTTCCATTACACCCATGGAAGTCTTGGGCAAACTCAAAGCCCAAGGAAAGCCTTGTTACCTTTTTGAATCTGCGGAGGTAAATCACGAAAGGGCACGCTACACTTTTTTAGGGTATGACCCTTGTTTAGAATTGTCTTGCCTCGATGGCAAGATCACTTTAAGGCGAGGGGCTACCTCCGAAACCATGGTCACCAATCCCAGCAAACTAATACGTGAAATCATCCAACAGAATAAAAGCCCGTTGATAAAAGGCTTCCCACCTTTCACGGGAGGCTTAGTCGGTCACTTTTCCTTTGAGTATATCCGATACTCAGAACCGAGTTTAGATTTAAACGCACCTGATCCCGTTGGCTTTAATGATACTGAGCTAATGGTTTTTGAGCAGGTGATTGTCTTTGATCACTTACTGAATAAGATTCTTTTAATAGCCAATGTAAAATGCGATCAGATCAAAAGTCATTATCCTTCGGTAACAGCATCTTTAATTGATCTTAAAGAGCTAATATTGTCAACTAGCCAAGTCCCTGAAGAATACGGGGAAGTAACTTCTTCATTCAAAATGTTATTTAGTGAAGAAGAATTTTCTCGAAAGATTGAAAAAGCTCAAGATGCAATTAAACGGGGTGACTTTAATCAAGTTGTTTTAGCCAATTCTTTAGAAGCTGATTACGAAGGAAGTCTGCTTGGAACCTACGGGATTTTACGCACCATTAACCCTTCGCCATATATGTTCTATTTAGGCAATAGTGATGTTGAGATCGTCGGAGCCTCGCCGGAAACGCTTGTCAGGGTAGAAGAAAATGTTGTTCGAACCTTTCCTTTAGCAGGAACCAGACCAAGGGGGAGAGACCAAGTCGAAGATAAAGAATTCGAAGCTGAACTTTTAGCAGATCCCAAGGAAGTGCACGAACACGAAATGCTTGTGGACCTAGGACGCCAGGATCTTAATAAAGTGTGCGTGCCCGAAACTATTAAAGTTGCAAAGAAGATGACGGTGGAAAGGTTTTCCCATGTTATGCATCTCGGATCTACTGTGGAAGGAAACTTGAGAAGTGGGTTTGATGCACTTCATGCCTTAGAAGCCACTTTGCCCGCGGGCACTTTGTCCGGTACTCCCAAAGTCAAGGTCTGTCAATTAATCAATGATCTGGAGGGCCAAAAGAGGGGAATTTATGGAGGCGCAATTGGTTATCTGGGTTTTAACGGTAATTTAGATACATGTATTGCCATTCGCTTAGCTTATCAAAAGAACGGAAAAGTCTATGTGCGTACCGGCGCGGGAATAGTGAGCGAAAGCGATCCGCGAAAAGAATATGAAGAATGCAATCATAAAGCAAAAGCAATGCTTGAAGCGTTTAAGATCCAGAAAACCTTCTTAAAGGGGGTAGGGTCATGAATATTAAAGAAGCGATTCAGAAATTATTGCAAAACACAAGTTTAACCGCTGACGAAGCAGGCGCGGTCATGGATGAGATAATGACCGGTAAGGCGTCTCATGTACAAACTGCAGCATACCTTGTGGCCTTGTCCGCAAAGGGTGAAACAATTGAAGAGGTTACGGGTAGTGCGGAACGTATGCGTTTTCACGCTTTACAAGTGGATCACGGCGAAGAAAGCATCTTTGAAATAGTTGGTACGGGAGGCGATGGCGCGGGTAGCTTTAATATTTCCACCACTTCAGCGATTGTTATAGCGGCCGCGGGCGTTAAAGTAGCCAAGCATGGTAACCGAGCGGCCTCATCTAAAAGCGGTGCCGCCGATTGTTTGGAATCTCTTGGTGTGAACATTGATTTATGCCCCCAAGAAAGTTCTAGATTACTACGGGAGATTGGAATTAGCTTTCTCTTTGCCCAAACTTACCATTCGTCCATGAAATATGTGGCGCCTGTACGCAGGGAGCTTGAAGTAAGAACAATTTTTAATCTGCTCGGTCCTTTAACCAATCCGGCAAGGGCTACAGAACAGCTATTGGGTGTGTATTCTCCTGATTTGGTTGAGCCCATGGCAAGGGTTCTCAGTAATCTTGGAGTGCGACGCGGCATGGTGGTATACGGCCAAGACGGTCTCGATGAAATCTCCGTTTCGGCACCTACGTCTTTTTGCTTTTTCGAGAATGGTTCTTTTTCCACCGGAGTTCTAAATCCGGGAGAGTTCGGGCTAAAGCTTTATAAAAAAGAAGACTTAAAAGGTGGCGACCCCAGGGAAAATGCAGCAATCACAAGATCCATTCTCCAGGGGGTGCACGGAGCAAAAAGAGATGCTATTTTATTGAATGCCGGCGCGGGTTTATTCGTTGCGGGGGCAGCCGATTCTATTGGCGATGGTATAAAATTAGCTGCACAACTAATTGATGACGGCAGTGCATGTGAAAAACTAGAACAGTTAATTATGCGGTCTAGGAGGCAAGTATCATGATTTTAGGACAACTGGCGCAACACGCAATGGATAGGGTTAAAGAAGTTAAAAATACCGCCTCTTTTGATCAGCTCAAAACCCAGGCTTTTTCCATGGCAAAGGGTGAAGAACGCTTTTTAAATATTTTCAAGTCCGGTTCATTATCCTTCATTTGTGAGCTAAAAAAAGCATCTCCGTCTAAGGGTTTGATAGATCCCAAATTTGACTATTTAAGGATCGCTAGGGAATATGAAGAGGCGGGAGCTGACGGCATTTCTTGTCTAACCGAACCCCGCTGGTTTCGGGGTTCGGATCAAATTTTTGAAGATGTGAGGCAACAAACGAAGTTGCCCATGCTTCGTAAGGATTTCATAGTGGATGAATATCAGATCTTTGAATCCAAAGTCATGGGTGCCGATGCGATTTTATTAATTTGCGCAATCTTAGATGATGCAAAGTTAACCTACTTTATCGAGTTAGCCTCTAAACTTGGCTTGACAGCATTGGTTGAAGCCCATAACGAAGCAGAAGTGAAAGCAGCCATCTCTTGCGGAGCCCAAATTATCGGAGTAAACAATCGCAACCTAAAAGATTTCACAGTAGATCAGCATAATGCCCTAAAGCTAAGGCACTTGGTTCCGGAGAATATTTTCTATATCGCCGAATCGGGCATTAGTAACCCGGTAGAAGTTCGTGCCTTAAAAGAAGCAGGCGTTCATGGTCTTTTAATTGGTGAAGCCATGATGCGTTCAGAGAACAAGGTGCAATTTCTTGCCCAATTGCGGGGTGAAGGAAAATGACTAAGATAAAAATCTGTGGTCTGTTTCGCCCCGAAGATGCTGATTATGTGAATCTTGCCATGCCCGACTATGTGGGTTTTGTGTTTGCCAAAGACAGCAAACGTCACATCTCGTTTGACCGGGGTAGGGATTTCCGCGTGAAAATTAACCCTAAAATTAAAACTGTGGGTGTCTTTGTCAATAGTCCGCTGGAAGATATAGTCTCTATTTATCAAGATAAAACAATACAGATTATACAACTGCACGGCGAAGAAGATGAAAGATATTTAAGAAGCTTAAGAAATAGGCTTCCGGAAGCGGAAATTTGGCAGGCATTTTTAATTGGTGAAAAGGACGATTTCAAAAACGCTAAGGACAGCTTAGCCCATAGGGTTTTATTAGATAGTGGCAGGGGATCGGGCAATGAAATAGACCGGAATTTACTTCCCCCGCTACTTGGGTCAAGATATATTTTGGCCGGGGGACTGACACCGAAGAACCTAAAAAGCAAAGCGAAACTGAGACCTTTCGCTGTGGATCTAAGCTCAGGGGTGGAATTTAACGGAATAAAAAATAAAGATAAAATACTTGCGGCAGTTCAAGCCATTAGGAAGGTGGTTTAATTGAATTTACAACCGAAAGGTCGTTTCGGAATCCATGGCGGTCAATATATACCGGAAACATTGATGAACGCCGTAATAGAGCTCGAAGAAGCCTATCTTACTTTCAAAAATGATCCGGACTTTCAAAGGGAATTAACTGACCTTTTTAACGAGTATGGAGGTCGCCCTTCGCGACTTTATTTTGCCAAGAAAATGACTGCTGATTTAGGAGGCGCAAAGATTTACTTGAAAAGGGAGGACCTTAATCATACCGGATCTCATAAAATAAATAATGTTTTAGGCCAAGCCCTTTTGGCAAAGCGAATGGGGAAGAAGAGATTAATTGCAGAAACAGGTGCCGGTCAACACGGAGTGGCAACGGCAACGGCAGCAGCTCTTTTAGATTTAGAGTGCGAGATTTTTATGGGTGCCGAAGATGTTAAACGGCAGGCCTTAAATGTTTATCGCATGCGTCTTTTAGGCTCAAAAGTACACGAGGTTTGTACGGGTACAGCCACTCTAAAAGATGCGGTATCCCAAACCATGCGTGAATGGACTAGACGTATCGATGATACCCATTATGTGTTAGGTTCTGTTATGGGACCCCATCCTTTTCCCACAATTGTAAGGGACTTCCAAGCGGTTATATCCAAGGAAATTAAGGAACAGCTCTTAGAAAGGGAAGGTAGATTACCCTCAGCGGTTGTGGCCTGTGTGGGGGGTGGATCAAATGCCATAGGTGCTTTTCACCATTTCATTGAGGATAAAGAAGTGCGTTTAATCGGTTGCGAAGCCGCGGGCAAGGGTATACATACATTCGAAACGGCCGCAACCATCACAACGGGAAAAGTAGGCATTTTTCACGGTATGAAAAGCTATTTTTGTCAAGATGAGTATGGGCAAATTGCCCCTGTTTACTCAATTTCGGCAGGGCTTGATTATCCCGGTGTGGGACCGGAACACTCCATGCTATTCGACGAAGGTAGGGCAGAATATGTTGCCATAACAGATGATGAGGCTGTAGACGCCTTTGAGTATCTATCAAGGATTGAAGGCATTATTCCGGCCATTGAAAGTGCCCATGCCGTTGCCTATGCAAAGAGACTAGCCATAAATTCAAATAAAGATGACATTTTAGTAGTTAATTTATCAGGTCGCGGTGACAAAGATTGTGCCGCCATCGCCCGTTATCGAGGGGAGGATATAGAAGAATGATTATTGCAGATGCTTTTAAAGACGGTAAAGCCTTTATGCCTTTTATCACTTGTGGTGATCCTAACCTAGATATAACTGAAGAGATAATTTATGCTTTGGATGAGGCCGGAGCAAGTTTAATTGAACTGGGCATACCCTTTTCCGATCCCACAGCGGAAGGCCCGGTTATTCAAAGCGCTAGCGAAAGGGCCTTGCAGGCGGGAACAACTACTGACAAGGTATTTAATATGGTTGAAAAGGTCAGGAAGAAAGTGTCCATTCCCCTTGCGTTTATGACCTATGCCAATGTGGTGTATTCGTATGGCATAGAAAACTTTTTTCAACATTCTGCAGGGCTAAACGTAAATGCGGTTATCTTACCGGATGTACCCTTTGAAGAGAAAGATGAATTCGCCATACCTTGCAAAGAATCCGGTATAGACTTTATCTCCCTTATTGCACCCACATCAGCTAGACGAGTCGAAACCATTGCTAAGCAGGCACAAGGCTTTATTTATCTAGTTTCTTCATTGGGGGTAACGGGGGTGCGCGACCAGATTCATGGTGATATAGCTTCATTAGTGCAAGAAGTACGGAGTCACACAGCAATTCCCATTGCCATCGGTTTCGGTATAGGTAGCGCCCGTAGTGCTCAAGAAATGGCAAAATATGCCGATGGAGTAATCATGGGGTCAGCTATAATGCAATTGGTGGCAGATCATGGCATTGACGCCCCTGATAAAGTATATGATTTCGCCCGGGAAATTGTAGAAGCTTTAAAAGATTAATCCGTATAAAAGCTGATTTTAAGAATGTTTTTTGTTAAGAGCGGAAGACTAAATTATAGGTAAAAATTCACTTGACAAGTTTAATGATAAATGTTACTATTAACCCAGTAGACAGATTCAGGGTTTACTTCCTGAAACTTCATATACTTAAAGGAGGATTTTCATGAACAGAATTGGTTTACCAAAGGACGCAACAAAGAAAGTGGTTGATCACCTAGATCAACATTTAGCGGATTTGCATGTACTTTATACAAAGCTGCATAACTATCATTGGAATATTGAAGGACCGGAGTTTTATTCCATCCACGAAAAACTTGAAGAACAATATGATGCAGTTGCAGAAGAAATTGATGCAGTTGCAGAACGTATTTTAATGCTTGGACATCGTCCCTCAGCATCTTTAGCAGATTATCTGAAAAAGGCAAAACTCAAAGAAGCTCCAAGTGTAGCCGTACGTCGTGACGCTGTAGTTAAAGAACTGGCCGAAGACTATGTAACACTAATCAAGGGCTTGCGTGAAGGTGTTGAAGCCGCTTCAGATGCAGGCGACGAGGTAAGTGCAGATCTAATGATTGGTTCCTTAACAGAATACGAAAAAATCGTTTGGATGCTCGACGCTAACCAAAAGTAAGACAATAAATGTGGCGGACCCGGTTTGACCCGGGTCCTTTTTTTACGGCAAATAGACTTTATTCCAATCAAATAAAAATCCGGGATCCCATTTACGCTCATGATCATAGTCTTTATGGGTAATAATATTTTCATAAGGAATAGTGTATTTCTGGATTAGGTGATTAAAGAGTATATTTAGTGACCTGTATTGCTCTTCGGTATATCCGCGATCCTTAGCCCGAATTTTATTATTTGCATTGACACCTAAAACCGGGAGCATTTCTTCTTTTGTTCCAATGCCCATGATTTCGATACCGATTGCGTATTGATTCATGTTATTTCTAAGCTCATAATTATCGCCCCAAGAACCGAGCCCCGCGTGGTGGGCAATGTTATCATCATCAATAAACTGATGAATGTTTCCCTTACGATCAATTACATAATGCGAATCCACACCATATTCCCGAAAAATGGTAGCAATTCGATCTAGCTCATAGGGATTTTTAGGATTAATCGCCGCATCACTAATGGCATGGAGCATAATAAATTGGATGTCCTCTAATCCCCCAGGTCGCGGTTTCACCGGCGTTCCGTTTCTTAGAGAAATCATTCCACCGGGTGCGATCTTAATCTCGGGGTCAGATATCTTTTTAAAGATGGCTTTAATTTTATGCTGTTTGTCAACGAGTAGCTCGGTTTTCCTTTGTAAGCGATCATTAACCGGGCCTTCCCATCGGTAAAATTCCCAACCTTCAAGGGGAATAGCTTCAACCTCCACAATAGTTTCTCTTTCATAGACCAGATTATTCTCAGGCGCGACTTTACCTTTGCCAATGATCCCAATTGTAAGTTTGTATTGGTGTTTAATAACGCCGCAACTGGCTAAGGTCAAGGTGCTGATTAAAATAACTGCCATAGAAATAAATTTCCTCATTGACATCTCTTTTCTGTTTATATAGTTGATAATTAGTTCAGTCCGTAAGCAGACTTTTCCTGCGCCATATTTTTTATAGTATTATGGTAAGTTATACCGAGAAGACGCTACAACATGCTTTGCTAGTGACCTTTGGCACAGAGAATGTGGTTTCTTTTTTGACTGCGAAGTGATAGACTTGAATAAATATGGACAAGGAGGTAGTTTTATTGGACAAATATCGCATACCTGTTGGGGATCACGGCTACGTGTATCTAAAGGACTGGATGGGCACTGATCTATCTCCCGTCAATGATGCCAAGGTTAGTTTTGATAAAGAAAGTGACGAACTTGGCGAAAGGGAAAAACGGTTGATTGATTATTTAGCCAAGCATCAACATACTTCTCCTTTTAGACATTCAATATTAAAATTTGAAGTTTATGCACCTTTGATGGTGGCACGTCAATGGTGGAAGCATGTTATCGGAAGCGAGCATGGAGAAGGCTTCGATAGGATGACCGCTTGGAATGAATCAAGCCGCCGTTATATTACGGAAGAACCCACATTCCATATTCCCGGTGAAGATGCATGGCGCTCAGTGCCGGAAAACCGTAAACAGGGAAGTGGAGCGGATCTACCAAAAGAGGTAGGGGCCGAATACACTAAATCTTTACGCAATCACGTGGAAGAAGGTTTGAAATTGTATGAGGAGGCTTTAGAAAATGGCGTTTGTCCGGAACAAGCCAGGTTATTCCTACCAGCTTACGGCCTGTATGTTCGCTGGGTCTGGACAGGTAGTTTGCAGGCGATTGCCCATTTCTTAAAACTTCGTCTGGACGAAGCGGCTCAAAAAGAAATCAGGGATTACGCCGAAGCTGTGGAAACCCTAGCTAAAGAAAAATTCCCTTATTCATTAGAAGCATTATTAAAATATTAAGGTCCGGAAAAAGTCGCGATCAGTAGACTCGCGGCTTTTATAATGGTTTAAGCAGAGGAAGTTAATGAGTGGGGCAGAATCATAAGGTTATATCTTAAAGTTTGAAAGATCCGAGGGATAAGATGAATACAGAAACGAAGACGAGAACGGTTAATTTAATTGAAGGAAGCATATTTACAGCTCTCATTAAACTAGCTTTTCCCATAATTGCCACATCTTTTGTGCAGGTTGCCTATGGCTTAATTGACATGATGTGGGTAGGACGCTTAGGTTCAGGGGCGGTGGCGGCCGTTGGTACTGTGGGCTTTTTCACATGGCTTGCCAATGCCTTTATCATTATACCGAGAACAGGTGCTGAAGTAGGGGTTGCCCAAGCCATGGGAAGAAATGATCGCGGAGAAATTGTCAGCCAAATTCAGCATAATATTCAATTGATTATTTTTATGAGCATTATTTACGGTGCAGGATTAATTATTTTTAGATATCCCCTGATTGGGTTTTATAAGCTCGGCCCCGCAATCTCGGCAGGGGCAAGGGGCTATATGGTGATTATTTCATTGGGTATGGTATTCTTCGCCCTAAACCCCGTGTTTACCGGAATTTTCACAGGTGCAGGTGATAGCCGTACACCTTTTAGGGTAAATGTGGTAGGTTTGGTTATTAACATAATCTTAGATCCCATATTTATCTTTGGCTTTGGTCCCATTCCCCGTTTAGAAACGGCCGGGGCGGCAATTGCAACTGTTATTGCCCAGTTTGTGGCCACATTATCTTTTGTACACGCAATTAGAAAAAGACCCGAACTTTTTTCGCATGTGCGATTGTGGAAAAAGCCGGATTTGTCTAAGATAAAACAAATTTTTTCCCTTGGATTGCCCGTTGCAATTCAGAGCGCA